>JAJBVW010000002.1:0-5928 GCA_020866945.1 Oscillospiraceae bacterium | reverse complement strand
TAATCCTGCTCCTGGCAGAGAGACCGCACCAGCTCTCCCAGCTCCACCGGCTCCGGCTTTGCAATCTCCGTGCCCTGCTCCAGGCGCGTCATACTCAGAAGCTGGGCAATTAAATCGCTCATCCGCACCGCCTGGCGATGTATCATGGTGATGGTCTCCTCCCGCTCCTCCGGGGTCTCGTCATACTTCTCCGCGTACTCGCAGGCCCCTTTTATGATGGAGACTGGCGTGCGAAGCTCATGGGAGGCGTCGGCAGTGAATTGCTTTTCCGCCTCAAAGGAGCGCTCCAGCCGCTGAAACAGCTGGTTAAATGTGTCCGCGAGGCGGGTGAACTCGGCCCGGCCGGGCGGCAGGGCGATGCGCTGGCTCAAATCGCTTGCCTCGCTGATGGCCGCCGCCGTGGCGGAAATGCTGTCCAGGGGCTTAAAGGACTTCCGCACGATGATATAGCTCCCCGCCGCAGCCAGCACCAGGAAAGCCGGCAGGGCAATAAGCGCCACGGTGATGAGGTTTTCCGCCGTCTGCTCTGTGTCCGGCGCAGCCATCACGCCGCGAATCCAGACGCCGTCCTCCCAGCCGGAGGCCAGCCACAAATCCATCACGAGGTAATCCTGCTCCCCCACGGAGACCGTCCGGGTCACGCCGTTTTGAAACGCCTCCGACGCCCCTGTGAAGGCTACGGGTATCTGCCCGGCCAGAAGCGTCTCCGACTGGCTGTAGATAAGCGTGGTGACGCCGCTGTGGTAATAGCTGAACCCCTCGTCTACGGATAGCACGCCATCCGTGTAGCTGACCTGCTGGAGATTGCTCTGCACCGTCTGGGACAGCTCCCGCATGGCGGTCTGCGTGGCCACTGTGCTGCTGATGAACAGCATAAAGCCCATCAGCAGCAGCGCGAGGGTCAGCATCAGCGCCGTGAGCCACAGCGTGATGCGCAGCTTAACGGAAACATGGTTCATTGTCCGTCCTCCCGCAGCACCCAGCCCACGCCCCGGATAGTGTGCAGCAGCTTGCGCTCCCGGCCTCCGTCTATTTTCTTCCGCAGGCGGCTCATATAGACGTCTATATTGTTGGAATTGCCGGAATACTCATAGTTCCATATCTGGTTTTCCAGCTGCTCCCGACTCAGCACCGCCCCTGCGTGGCGTATCATATATTCAAGGATGGTGAACTCCTTCGGCAGGAGCTGGATGTCCTCCCCGCCGCGAACGGCTGTGCGCCGCTCGACGTCCACGGTCAGGTCGCCCACGGTGAAGCGGTTGACCCGGCTGCCCGTCCGCTGGCGGGTCATGGCCCGGATGCGGGCCAGAAGCTCGTCAAAATCAAAGGGCTTGATAAGGTAATCGTCCGCCCCCAAATCCAGGCCCTTCACCCGGTCGGCCACGGCGTCCCGCGCGGTGAGAAACAGCACCGGGGTATCGTCCCCCTTGTCCCGCAGGCGCTGCAAAAAGCCGTATCCATCCAGCCGGGGCATCATCACATCCAGGATAATGCCGTCATACTCCGCCCCCAGCAGATGATCCAGCGCCTCCTCCCCTTCAAAGCAGCCGTCCACGCTGTACCCCGCTTTCGTCAGCGTCTTTACGATAAGGCGGTTCATATCCTTCGCGTCCTCTACCACCAATATGCGCATCCTTCGCACCTCCTTTTTCGCTTGTGGAGATTATAACATATTCAGGCGCGGCGGACAAGGCGCAGCCCGCAGCCTCCCCTTTATGTTTTTCTGATTGACAACGGCTCCATACTGTGCTAATATGCTTAAATATGCTTTGAAGTTCAAAGTAATTTTTCAATCTGGCACCGCCCGCCTGTGAATACAGATTCTGATTCTGGAGAGCACTATGACCAAAGCGCAGGAGAAAAAACTGAACGATTTTTTCGTTCATGATTTTAACAAAATCAACAACCTGGAAAACCAGGCTCTGTGGCGTATTGGGGCCAGGAATCTGTCCGTCAAGGAGATTCATGTGCTGGAGGCAGTCAGCGAGCAGGCCCAGCGGGGCCAGAACACCATGTCCGCCATCGCGGAGAACCTTTCCATTCAGACAAGCACCCTGAGCACCTCCGTCAGAACCCTTGTGCGCAAGGGCTATCTGACCCGGCAGAACGGAGTGCAGGACAGGCGGCAGGTCTATATCACCCTGACCGAAAAGGGCGAAGCCGCCAACCGGGCACACAGCCAGTTTCACGCCCAGATGGTACACAGCGCCGCCGCGCAGTTCAGCGACGAGGAGATAGAGCTTCTCACGCAAATGCTTGAACAGCTCGACCGCTTTTTCGCGGAAATGCTTGAGCTGGGCGAGGGCCGGGGGAACGCCTCCGATGACACAGACACATCTGCTGTATTATAAATAGAAACACACAGGAAAGGATTTTTGATTTATGGCAATCCGTTTTTTGACTGATTCCACCTCCGACATTCTCCCGGACGAGGCTGACCAAAGGGGCATAATCGTCGTCCCCCTGAAGGTACTCTTTGGGGAGGAGTCCTACCGGGACAACGTGGATATTACACATCCGGAGTTTTTCGATAAGCTGGAAAAATCCAAGGTATTTCCTACCACGAGTCAGCCCTCCCCGGCGGACTTCCTGCCCTATTTCGAGCAGGCACAGGAGCAGGGGGACACCCTGATATGCCTGCACATTTCCGCCGTACTCAGCGGCACCATGCAGAGCGCGCAGATTGCCAAGGAAATGTGCGGCTATGAAAAAATATACATCATCGACTCCAAGGAGGCCATCATCGGCCTGCGGATGCTGGTAGACCTGGGCATTTATCTCCGCGACCATGGCAGCACGGCGGAGGAGATCGTCGCCGAGCTTGAGAGCGCGAGAGACCGTGTCCGCCTGTTTGCCGTGCTGGACACGCTGGAATATCTCCACAAGGGAGGCCGCCTGTCGGCCACCGTCACAGTGCTTGGCACGCTGCTGAAGATAAAGCCTCTGGTCACGCTGAAGGACGGTCTCCTGTCCGTCATGGGCAAGGGCCGGGGCGCCAAGGACTGCATCCGCCTTCTGCTGGAAATGGCGGGCGATGACCTACACCAGGATACCCGTCTGCCCGTGTATTACGGCTTCACCCGCGACCTGGATCTTTGCTATAAACTGAAAGCGGCCACGGACAAGAAATATAATCTGACCGACACCAATATCTACTCCGTCGGCGCGGTCATCGGTGCCCACGTTGGCCCCAACGCAGCGGTATTCGGCTACATCGAGGCCCCGTGAAAAAAACTCTTACCGCAAAAAAGGATGGGACGTCCCTCACGGCGTCCCATCCCTTTTTTGCATTTAGAGCTTATAAGAAAATTATTCATCCAGTCCCACTGGGCCGTCGCTCAGAGGGAGGCGGATGGAGAAGACCGCGCCGCCCTCCGGGCGGTTTGCGGCGGCGATGGTGCCCTTGTGGGCCTCCACAATCTTCTGGCAGATAGCCAGGCCCAGGCCGGTGCCGCGTTCCCCTTTGGTGGTGAAAAACGGGTCATAGATAGATCCTATCTGTTCCTCCGGGATTCCCGGGCCGGTATCGCTGACCTCTATGCACACATACGGCAGTCCCGAGCGCATTTCCTTATGTGCTGCCAGGGTCAGGGTGCCCTCTTGTTCGCCCATGGCCTGACAGCCGTTAATGCAGAGATTCAAGAGTGCCTGCATCAAAAGCCGCTCGTCGCCGCTGACATACATTCCCTCCTCCGCGTCTATGACAAGCTGGATATGAGGGTCTTTTGCCATCGCCGCGAGATTGGCTGTTTTTTCCAGCAGTCCCCGCACCTCCACGGGATAGACCGGCCGGTCTATCTCCTTTTTGCTCATGTCGGACATCCGCTTGACGATGCCCTTCGCCTTTTCCGACGCCTCATAAATATCCAGAGCGCTCTCAAACTGAGGCGAATCCTCCTGACCGGCCATCTCCTCCAGCAGGAGCATACTCTGCCCCATGATAGGCGTCAGGAGATTGTTGAACTCATGGGCGATGCCGGAGGTCATGACGCCAAGCTGCTGAAGCCGCTCCGTGTGGGCAAGGCTCTGCTGCTGGCGGTTCAGCTCCTCCATCACGTCGTTCTTCTCTTTCAAAACCGCCATTTCAAGGGCATTCTTCCGGTTGGTGATGAACAGCGAGGCAATCAGAATCAGCAGCACCAGCACCCCCGCCAGTATCAGCAGCGTCGCCACCGATACCTGCTGGAGCGTCTGGTTCAGCCGGAAATCAAATTCCTGGAAATTCACCGCCGCGCCCAGCACCAGCGCGCCTTCGCCCATATCTACCCGGCAAACCACGACCAGCGTTTCCTCCGTGCGCCAGGAACCAGCCCAGGGATAGGAATAGACGCTGTAATCCTCCGGCCTGGTTTCCTCGGTCTGAGATATAGCCTCAACCGCCCCGGCGCTGACGTCGGGATACTGCGTCAGAAAGTCCTCCACGCTGCTGAAGGTCATCTCCCCGTCCCGGACGCAGCCGAAAAAGGTCATGCGGTCGTCCATCAGAAACAGATAGCCGCTATTGCCCGCGCTGACAGAATCCACGCTGTTTTCAAACAGCTCCTCCGCCAGCACCGCCATTTCGTAATAGTATCCTCCGTCCGACTCCGCTGAGAAGATGAACCAGCACGTTCCCCCTTCATCAAAGCGAATGGATATATTCTCTCCCAGGCTCACATCCTGGCCCTGACTTCTTGGAAAAGCGCTGCTGGATGCAGCGATAAACGCCCCGCCGCTGTCATACACCGCCGCGACGTTGTATTCAATCTCCGCCACGTGCAGGTCTCTTTGGGAGAGGATAATTTCCATGCTCCCCTCGTCGCCGCTTTCATATTCCTCCTCCGCCACGCGGAAGGAATCCCGGTTCACCACCGCGGCAGCCTGGGCCACATAGCCTTCCATTTTCCACTGAACGCCGCGTCCGCTGCTGGTGACAACGCTGTTGAGCTGGCGGCTCTCATCACTGAGCATCTCCGCGCGATACTGGTCATATACGGAGCGGAGCTGCAGCAGTCCCACAAACACCAGAACAGCAGCCAGAAGGATACTGCCAAAAATAAAAAGTTTCTTTCGATTCATGTGAAACCTCATTGAACTTTGGGAAAAAATAATGTATAATAAATCGAACTATGTCAGATGGTAGTCATGGTCGTCAAAATTCCATACATTACAATTTTAAAATATAGCACCGCATCTTGTCAACCCAAAAACGCATTCACGCAAAAAGAAGAGCAGAAGAAAATGAGGAGGAAAGCATCATGCCGCCAAAAGCCCTAATCGTAGAGGACGACGCCGCCGTCCGCAACACACTTGATAAGGTACTCACCAGCAGCGGAATCCAATCCGTCGCCGTAACCTCCGGCCAGGAGGCTATCGACCAGGTCGCTGCGGAAAGCTTCGACGTCCTCCTGCTGGACATAAACCTAGACGGTATGGACGGCTTCGAGGTCATCCGCCTGCTGCGGGAAAAGGGAAACCATATCCCCGTCATGGTGGTCAGCGGCCGCACAGAAGATGTCGATATGCTCTACAGCCTGGAAATCGGCGCGGACGACTATATCACAAAGCCCTTCAACCCTGTCACCCTGGCCGCCAAGGTGAAGGCGCTGATTCGCCGCAGCCACACCACGGGCGTGAACACACCCATCGAGGCCGGCCCCTTCCGCTTCGACAACGAGACGCTCAAGCTTTTCAAAAACGGGAAGGAGCTGCCCCTCTCCGCCAAGGAGAGCGCCATCATGAAGCTGTTTCTGGATAACCCCAACCGCATCTTCTCCAAATCCTCCCTGTATGACCTCATATGGGGCAGCACCATGGTGGATGACAGCGCCATCGTCGTATACATCAACCGCCTTCGCAACAAGATCGAGGACGACCCGAGCCGTCCCCGCTATATCCAAACCGTCCGCGGCATGGGCTATCGTTTTGTTCACTGATAAGGTTTGACCA
>JAJBVW010000181.1 GCA_020866945.1 Oscillospiraceae bacterium | reverse complement strand
TCTACTCCATCGAGGACCTGGCCCAGCTGATCTACGACCTGAAAAACGCCAACCGGGACGCCCGCATTTCCGTGAAGCTGGTGTCCGAGGCCGGCGTCGGCACCATCGCCGCCGGCGTCGCCAAGGCCGGGGCACAGGTGGTGCTTATCTCCGGCTATGACGGCGGCACCGGGGCCGCGCCCCGAAACTCCATCCAAAACGCCGGGCTGCCCTGGGAGCTTGGCCTGGCCGAGGCCCATCAGACCCTTATCGCGAACGGTCTGCGGGAGCGGGTCATATTGGAGACGGACGGCAAGCTGATGACCGGCCGGGATGTGGCCATCGCCGCCATTTTGGGGGCGGAGGAATTTGGCTTCGCCACCGGGCCGCTGGTCTCCATGGGCTGCCTGATGATGCGCGTCTGCAATCTGGATACCTGCCCGGTGGGCGTGGCCACCCAGAACCCAGATCTGCGCTGCCGGTTTAAGGGAAAGCCCGAGTATGTCATGAACTTCATGCGCTTTGTGGCCCAGGAGCTGCGGGAAATCATGGCGAAGCTGGGCGTGCGCACCGTTAACGAGCTGGTGGGCCGCACCGACCTTCTCCGGGTGCGGGAGGATCTGCAAAGCGAGCAGGCCCGCAGCGTGGATCTGTCCGGCATTTTGAACGCCGCTCACCAGGCGGAAAACGCCGTCTCCCACAAGCCCGAGGCGGATTACGACTTCCATCTGGAGCAGACATTGGACGAGAGCGTGCTGCTGCCCGCCTTTAAAAAGACGCTGAAGGACGGCACGCCCAAGAAGGTCTCCGTGAAGGTTTCCAGCACCAACCGCACCTTCGGCACTATCCTCGGCTCGGAGGTAACAAAGCGCTTTGGAAACCGCCTGGCGGACGACACCCTGACCATCGAGGCCAGCGGCGGCGGCGGACAGTCCTTCGGAGCGTTCCTGCCCAAGGGCATGACCATCCGTCTGACCGGGGACAGCAACGACTACTTTGGCAAGGGCCTTTCCGGCGGCAGGCTGATTGTCCGCCCGCCGAAAAACAGCATTATCAACCCCGGCGAGAACATCATCATCGGAAACGTGGCCCTGTACGGCGCGACCTCCGGCTGCGCCTACATAAACGGCATGGCCGGCGAGCGGTTCTGCGTCAGAAACTCCGGGGCGGAGGCCGTTGTGGAGGGCGTGGGCGACCACGGCTGCGAGTATATGACCGGCGGCTGTGTGGTTATCCTCGGCTCCACGGGCAAGAACTTCGCCGCAGGTATGAGCGGCGGCATCGCCTACGTACTGGATGAGCGGCACGAGCTGTATTTGCAGCTCAATAAGGATATGGTCTCCATGGGCGCGGTCACGGCGAAATACGACATCGCCCAGCTCAAGGACATGATTACGGCCCACGTGGAAGCCACCGGCTCCCAGCGGGGCAAGACCATCCTGGAAAACTGGGAGGAAATGCTCCCCCTGTTCAAGAAAATAACCCCCACGGATTACAGCCGTATGCTCATCGCCATCGGCCAGCTGGAGGAAAAGGGAATCCCCCGGCAGCAGGCGGAGCTGGAGGCGTTTTATGCCGTACAGAAGGGAGGGGCCTGATATGGGAAAGACCACAGGCTTTTTGGAATATAAGCGCACGGAGCGGCCCTGCGCTGCCCCCGCGGAGCGCATAGAGGATTTCCGGGAATTTCACGGGGAGCTGTCCGAGCAGGAGCGGCAGCTTCAGGGCGCGAGATGCATGAGCTGCGGCGTGCCCTTCTGCCAGTCCGGCTTCGGCTGCCCGCTGCACAACCTCATCCCGGAGTGGAACGACGAGATATTCAACGGCAACTGGGTTCACGCCCTGGACAGACTTCTGAAAACCAACAGCTTCCCGGAGTTCACAGGCCGGGTATGCCCCGCCCTGTGTGAGGCGGCCTGCACCTGCGGCCTGGATGGGGAGCCGGTGTCCATCCGGGACAACGAGCTGGCCCTGGTGGAATATGGCTACGCAAACGGCCTGATTTCCCCCAAGCCCCCCGCCGTCCGCACAGGCCGCCAGGTGGCGGTCGTCGGCTCCGGCCCGGCAGGGCTGGCGGCGGCGGACAGGCTGAACCAGCGGGGCCATCAGGTCACTGTATTCGAGCAGGACGACCGGGTGGGGGGCCTTCTGATGTACGGCATCCCCAACATGAAGCTGGATAAATCCGTCATTGACCGCCGCATTCAGCGGATGGAGGCGGAGGGCGTCACCTTCCGCACCGGGGTGCAGGTTGGCCGGGACGTGACCGGCCCGGCCCTTTTGGAGGCATACGACGCGGTGGTGCTTTGCTGCGGGGCCAGAAAGCCCCGCTCCGTGGACTATGAAAACGCCCCCGCCGCCGGGGTGTATCAGGCGCTGGACTATCTCACCGCCAGCACCAGGGCGGTTCTGGTCGGGACGGAGAGCGACTGCTCCGCCAGGGGCAAGCGGGTGGTCATCATCGGAAACGGAGACACTGCGACGGACTGCGTGGCCACCGCCGTGCGCCAGGGGGCCGTCTCCGTCACCCAGCTCGTCCGCAAGCCCGCTCCCGCTGAGACGGCGCGGGTCTGGCCCTATCCCGCCAAGACCGGCGCACCGGATTACGGCCAGGAGGAGACCATCGCCCGCTTCGGCCACGACCCCCGCCTGTACGAGACCGTCGCCAGGCGTCTGGAGACGGACGAAAACGGCGCCCTGACCGCTGTGACGGTGGAAACCGCCAGTCAGGAGCAGACGCTCCCGGCGGAGCTGCTGCTGCTGGCGGCCGGCTTTTCCGGCGCGGAGGCTCTGGCCCCGGAATCTCTCGGCCTGACCCTGAACGAAAAGGGCCGCTTGGGCCTGGGGGACAGCTTCGCCACGGAAAACGAAAAGATATTCGTGGCCGGGGATATGCGCCGGGGCGCGTCCCTGGTGGCCATCGCCATCGCCGAAGGCCGCGCCTGCGCCAAGGCCGTGGACGAATACCTAGAGGGATATACGAATCTGTAAATACCATCCAATCTAATCAATCCCGGGGAAGCTCATGTCTTCCCCGGGATTTTTGGAGCGCTACGAAAAAAACGAAAAACGCAAATTATTTTACGATAAACATTAAAAAATAGTTGACAAACATTATTTCCCCTGCTATACTGAACCCATCAAACATATGGGAGGTATCCAAATGAATAAGCTTTGCAAAACAGCCAGAGGGCTGGACGTATTCTTTCGGGTTCTTTTCTGGCTCGCGGTGGCGATGGGCGCTGTGATGCTGATTGCGGACATCGCCGTACTGGCCGGGGCTGGTCTGAACGGCGGGGAGGGCCTTCAATGGCTTGTCACCCTTGATGTAAACGGCACGGCCTACAGCATGGCGGACGCGGCGGCGGACGGGCTGCCGGGGGTGTTTATCACCCTGTCTGTCCTGTTCGTGCTGTCCCTGACCTTTGGACTTTGCGTGATTCACGTCATCCGGCAGCTCCTTCGGCCCATGAAGGAGGGCCGCCCCTTCGAGAGCGCCGTCTGCCGGAGCCTACGGCGGCTGGGCTGGCTGGCCGTCGCCTACGGCGTATTGGAGGCGGTCGTCGCCGCCATCGCGCAGCTTGTGCTGACCCAGGCGCTGAACGTAACGGACGCCGCGCTGGATGTAGGCTACGACCTGTCCTGGCTTCTTCTCGCTGTGCTGCTGTTTTTGTTCTCCTACATCTTCCGCTATGGGGAGGAGCTTCAGCGTCAGGCGGACGAGACCTTATAAGGAGGCGTATCATGGCAATTATTTTGCGGCTGGATCGAGTAATGGCCGACCGGAAGATGTCCCTGAATGAGCTTTCCGCCCGTGTGGGCATCGCGAACGTCAATCTCTCCAAAATCAAAACCGGCAAGGTCAGCGCCATCCGCTTCTCCACACTGGACGCCATCTGCGACGCCCTGGACTGCCAGCCGGGGGATATTCTGGAGTACCGGCGGGAGGAAAAAAAGCCGGAATCGGAGGGGTAACTCATCGTTTTTCTTGTGACGACCCGACAAATTGGTTGAGGTAAGCGGCGGAGAAATGTGATATTCTAATAATATTCCCAGAAAAATATTATGAACAGGAGAAAACCTATGAAGATCACAAAGATCCTGGCAAGCCTGCTGGTTGTGTGCCTGGTGCTTTCCTCCGCCTGCTTCGCCACCAGCGACGCCTCCGGGGAGGCGTCGGGAGAGGCCTCCGGCAGCAGCGGACGGCTCCTGACCGTCTCAGAAGGCGAGCTGACCGTCAGCGAGGAGGGAACCTGGGCGGTGGAGGGCGATCTGCCGGAGAGCGGGGAGGCCATCGCCGCCATCCAGTTCACCGCCGGCTCCGCTTCAGAAACCTTCCTGTCCGTCACCGCGTCGGAACACGTGGACGCGCTGGAGGATGGCTTCACCACTATTTTGGGCGACGAGCAGGAGCTTTTCGCCGTGCCCAACTTCGCGGAGATTTATTCAAACGACGGCCTGAATCCCAACGCCGAGGGCTATGACCTGGACTACACCTGGATAAGCCAAATCGACTGGGACGAGGACAGCGACACCTACGGCCAGTACACCGCCGTCACCGAGGGCGGCCAGGCCCTGTTGGCGGAGCTGCTGGACGGGGCCTATTACAGCGTGTCCATCTCCGGCGACTCCCTGGACGATGAGACCGCCAGCCGCGGCCCCACCCAGGTGTCCGTCTCCGGCGGCGCGGCCCTGCTCATTGAAAACGCCTATGTTTACAGCGAGGGCCTGGAGGGCCTGGCTGTTTCCAACAACGGCACCAGCGGCGTCGGCTCCACTCTGGTGGTGAAGGACTCCCTGCTGGTAACGCGGGGCTACGCCCCCGCCTTTGCAGGCCAGTCCGAGAACCTTCCGAACGACCCTCTGCTTGTCACCGGCGCAGACCGCACCGTTCTGTCCGGCGGCGAGAGCGTCACCTATTACTATGACACCGTGGTCACGGTGGACGGCTGGGCCTCCATCTCCACGGACGGCGCCTCCGGCGACGGCGTTGACCTGGTGGCCGTGAACACCTTCGGCTCCGCTCTTCTGGGCGGCTACGGAACCTACGCCGACGGCAACTGCCGGGATTACTTCTACGCCTCCGTGCTGGAGGGTGCGGAGATCGGCATCATCATCGCCGGCACCGGCGAGGTCAGCGTCTATGACGGAGACGAGGGTGTGGAAGGCGGCGCCGGATACGGTGTGGGCCTGTACGAGGACATCGACCCCTATGCCTTCGCGGACGAGGATGAAGACTATACCGCCCTGGGCGGCTCTACCATCGCCGGTGGCCGCTACGCGGTGATGATGCACCTGGCCGGCTCCTATTCCGCCGACCCCCAGGGCTATCTCTACGTGAAGGACAGCACCCTGCTGACCGATCGGGAGCTGCTCTCCGACGAGGACATCGAATACAGCATCAACGCCTCCTGGTACGGCCAGGAGATTAGCCCCAACATCCAGAAGTACATCGAATACACCGAAGGCTCCGTCATCTTCCTGCGCGGCACCAACGCGGAGGTCATTCTGGACAACGTAACCATGGAGTCCTACAGCGGCGTTCTGATTCAGTCCGCCCTGAATAACGACACCAGCACCCCGGAGACTCCCGCCGGCACCGACGCCGTGGGCAACCGCATCACCATGAGCAACATGGACGTGACCGGCGACATTCTGGATGAGGATTATGAGCGGGTCATGACCCTGACCCTGGACAACACCTCCCTCACCGGCGCCATCACCAGCGGCACCTGCGAGAGCTGGACGGAATACTGGCTGGAGGCCGGATATGTGGAGGACTACACCATCGGCCTTGCCTCCAACACCTTCGGCGAGGAGGCCGCTCTGGACGCCTTTGTCCACAGCGTCACCGTGAACGAGGACGGCACCTATGAGGTGACAGAATACGGCGACGACCAGGGCACCGAGCTTACCCTGACAAACGGCTCCGTCTGGCACGTCACGGCGGAAAGCACCCTGACCGTCCTGACCATCGACGACACCTCCACCCTGGACGGCGTTCTGTACGTAGACGGCGCGGAGACCGAGGCCGCCCCCGGCACCTATGAGGGCGCCATCACTGTTCTTCCCGCGGCGTAAAATTCTGAAAATTCCATAAATCAGGCCCGGCGCGAAATCGCGCCGGGTCATTTTGATGATCAACGCAGATTCGGAAGGATTTTTCTGTCCTTCACCCAATGCTTTTGATAATAGCGGTTGTCGGCGAAGCTGTCTCCAATGTCGCCCATTTTCCCGTACATCTCCTCCGAAAATGCCTGCTTCACAGCCCTATAGGCTCTGTCCTCCGCCAGGTTTTCCATCTGATAGGGGTCGCGGATGTTATCAAAGAGGTATTCCCTTCCGTCGGATTTATACACCGCGAAGGTGTACTGCCGGGAGCGTATGGCCCGCCACTCCCTGCCGCCGCCGAACACGGCGGTGGGGCCGGTTCCCATCATCAGGCAGTTGTTGTCCCCCTCCTCCCCGGTCAGAATGCAATCGCTTATATCCCTGCCCTGCACCGTATCGGGAACGGGAAGTCCCATCATGGACAGGAGAGTGGGCATGATGTCCACGGTGTTAAAACAGGTCTGGTTGCGGCCAGTTGGCAGCCTGTCCCCCCAGCGGATGAAAAAGGGAACCCGAACCGCCTCGTCGTAGAATATATTTTTCGCGTGCCGCCCATGAGCGCCGAACAGCTCCCCGTGGTCGGAGGTGAAGACGAAGATGGTGTTTTCCAAAACGCCCTCCTCCTGCATGGCGGCGATAAGTCTGCCGATATTGTGGTCAAGGTGCGCCGTCATGGCGTAGTAAACCCGTTTCCACTCCTCCAGCTTTTTCCGCTGGCCGGGGGTGAACCTGGCCCACATATCGGCGTGGGGGTCGTTGCGGGCCTGATAGTTGGGCGGCGGAGGAAAGGTCACGTCGGAAAACATCTCGTAATATTCCTCCGGCACATTATCCCGCGTCCACGGGTCGTGAGGCGTTCCATAGGACAGAAACAGCCCGAAGGGCTTTCCGCTCCGTTTGTGGGCCTTTATGCGCTCGATGGCCATGTCCGTCTGCTCGTCCGGCTCGTACTGTGTGCAGTAGATTTTTTCCTCCGTGTCCAGATGGTAATAGGCTTTGGGTGCGTAATACTCGTGGTGGAAGTTGTACGCCGCGAAATACCCTGTAAAGCCCAGCCGGTTCTCCCCCGGCGGGATGAAGGAGTTTTTCACGTCGTAGTGATGGCCGAGCTGGGCCGCGTACATATGCCATTTGCCGATATAGGAGGTGTCATAGCCGTTTTCCTCCAGCACGGCGGCAAAGCTCCTGTGGCCGGGATGGAGCCGTATCTCGTTGATGACCATGCCGGTGCCGTTCCGGGCGGCGGTGTACTTCCCCGTCAGCAGGGACGCCCGGTAGGGGGCGCAGACGGGATGGCCGGACACGGCGTTATCCATCCGGGTACAGCTCCGGCTCAGCGCGTCCAGGTTCGGCGTTCTGGCAAGGGTGTCGCCGTTGCAGCCGATGCTGGCGTATCGGAGCTGGTCGGCAAAAACGTACACAAGATTGGGTCTGTCGGTGTCCATCATACTTTCTCCGTGTGGTAGGCGGCTCTGGCCTGGGCCAGCTCCCGGTGCATTTGCTCCGTGGTTTTTTTGTTCAGCGGGTAGATGATAAGCAGCAGGAATATGGCGAGATACAGGATAAACGGCACCAGGGTCGCCACATTATACATCCCGTTCAAGACGCCCTCCCCCTGGGAAACCCCACTGCCCGCCAGGCTGCTGTCATACCCGGCCAGGCTCACGAACCAGGGAGCCAGAGCCGCCAGGGCCTGACCGATTTTCCGCATGAAGGTGAAGATGGCGTAATCCGCCGCCTCCTCCCGACGGCCTGTTTTCCATTCGTTGTGGTCGATAATATCCGCCGCCATGGACCAGATCTCCAGGGTGATGAAGCCGACCCCGGCGTTAATAAACACCGCCAGAAGGATAAATCCGTATACGTTGTCCGTCCCCAGGTGCAAAACATAGGTGAGGAAGCTTGCCACCACGGAAACGGCCAGGCACCCCAGGGAAAATTCCTTCTTCCCTATTTTTTTGATAATGCAGTTCGCAAAGGGAATCATCAGCAGCATGGGCAGATAGGTGATAAGCATATAGACCGTGTTCATGGCGCTGTTTTGGAAATAGTCCTTAAACAGATAGAGGTTCACCGTGCTGGTGTACATCTGCGCCGCAATCAGCAGACAGCCTATCAGGCTCATGGAGACGAAGGCCCTGTTTTTCAGCACGCCCCGGACGGTAGTCCTTACCGAGACCTTCTCCCGCTCCTCCGTAACGACCACTCTTTCTGTCGTCAGCTTGAAGCCCAGGAAGTAGAACACAATCATGGCCGCGGCAATGATAATCATGGCGATAAAAAGCCGGTGGGCGTCCATCTGGTTCCCGTCCGCCCCCGCCGACATGACGAGAATGGGGAAAATCAGCGCGGGCAGATTGCCGAGGCCGCCCCCCACCGAGCGGCACATGGAGAGGATGCTTCGTTCAGACTGGTCTGTGGTCATCACGCTGGCCAGAGAGCCGTAGGGTACCAGCACCACGGTGTACAGCATACCATAGCAGATATACATGGCCGCGACCCACACGGTTCGGAGCGCCAGCCCCCCGCCGGGGTTCAAAAACACCAGTACTGAGACCACCGCCAGGGGAATTCCGCCCCACAGGAGAAACGGTCGGTATTTCCCGTTCCGGCCCGGCCTTTTCCCCTGCACCAGAAAGCCCATGATGGGGTCGTTTATCCCGTCCCAAATGCGTGCCGCCAGCATAATCGCCGTGATGCACGCGCCGGAAATGCCCAGAATATCCGAGCAGTATACCGACAGATAGGAGCTCATCACGCAGAAGGCGAGACCATTTGCAAAATCACACATTCCATAGCCCGCGAAATTTTTCGCGGACAGCTTTTCCTTCACTGCGACCACGTCCTTTTCTGTTATTTTCGCTCAGGAAAACATCGTTTTTTCCTGAACAGAACCATTATACGCGCTTTTTTTCCGCGGGACAAGGGGATTCCGCGTCGCTTGAACTCAGTCCTGATAAGGACTTGTGAATTGATTCGTCTGTTACATTAAGGAAAAGCCCGGCGCGAAATCGCGCCGGGCCGTTTTTTTGCTTTTGCCGTGTGTAAATTACGGCAGCTTAGTGTCGCTTAGCTGGGTATAGATGCCGTTCCAGATGCCGGAGCCCATGGTGGCGGAGACTGCGTCGGAGAACTGGTCGTTGGAGCCCATACCGGCCACATAGTCGGTGGCGTCCACGAAGCCATAGGCGAAGGTCATCTGCTCGTTGACAATCTGGAACAGACGATAGATGGCCACCACATACTCGAAGTTATAGAGGTCGCTGCCAAACTCGGTCAGGCTCGCGCCGGAGTTGGTGGCGCCGGCGGT
Organism: Oscillospiraceae bacterium; assembly: GCA_020866945.1. Lineage (GTDB taxonomy): Bacteria > Bacillota > Clostridia > Oscillospirales > Oscillospiraceae > CAJOIG01. The sequence goes on along the minus strand of JAJBVW010000181.1, from coordinate 2,555 downwards.
CAGCCACCAGGCGGCCACAGCCAGTTTCTCCTCGCTGGCGTCGGCCAGGTCGGTCATGTCCTCCACAGAGCGGGCGGTGCGGTTGGCCCCGATATACACGGCGCTCTCCCCGTTGATCTCATTTTCCCCTGCCACGGCGGTGTAATCGCCATAGGCCATGTTGGGGGCGTAGGTGGTGAGCTGCATTTCCGTGCCGTCGGCCAGGGTCAGGGTGGCGGCGTTCTGATCATATTCGTCGTTTACCGCGTAGATGATGGTGGTGTACCCATCCTCGCCGGTGGAGAGGTAATAGGCTACGTTCCCCTCGGTGGCCAGGCCGGAAATGACGATCTCATCCCTCTCGATGGAGACGGTCACGTCCTGGGCCTCCTGGGTCAGGGCGCTGTCCAGATAGACGGCCACGGCATCCGCGCTGCCGGTGGGGGCGTACTGGCAGGTTTCGTCCTCCTCATACACGCCGTAATAGGCGGCGGTGGCTTCGCCCCCGGCGTTCACGAACACGTAATTGCTCAGGGCCAGCATACCGCTCAGACCGGCGGAGGAGCCGGTTTCGCCGCTGGTCTCGCCGCTGGCGCTGGACTCCCCGGAGGAGCTGTCGTCCGCAGCTTCCTCAGAGGCGGTGTCATCTGCGGCCTCATCGGAGGCGGCGGCTTCCTCTGCCGCTTCCTCATCAGAGGCGACAACGGTCAGGGTGCCGTAGCCCTCTGTGGCAATAACCTGCGCGCCGTCGATGACGATTTCATCCCCGTTTTCATCCACGATGCTACCGTAGATATACAGGGATGCACCGTCGGCGATGGAGGCGGTCAGGGTACCGTCGGTGGTGACAATGGTGTTGTCTCCATAGAGATAAACGGCGATCTCGCTGTCAAACAGCGCGTCGTACACGTCGTCACCCTGGTTCAGGGAGTCGCTGTGGTTGATGGAGGTGCTTTCATCCAGGGAGGCAAGGCCGTTGCCGGAGAGGTTCACGGCGCTGTCCACCAGGGTCAGGATAAGGTTCTCGCCCTTGGTGACAGAGACCAGGGTGGAGCCGGAGGAGTTCATCACGGAATTGACCAGGGTCAGGGAGCCGGTGTCGGTGATGAGAGAGGTGGTGTTCTGGAAGGAGGCGGCGCCAACGTTCAGAATGGAATTTTCAAAATACTGAGAGGCGAAGCCATTGCCGCCGACAGAGTTGCCGTACACGCTGTTTTTAACGATCAGGGTGGTGGGTTCATCGGTCACGTTGCCCCCGGTGGCGATGGAGTTTTCAAAGACCTGATAGCCGCCCCAGAAGTCGGAGCTGAACACACGGCCCGCGCCCACGGCATAGGAGTTCAGATAGTGGATGGTGCCGTTATACAGGTTGTTGGTCAGATGCTGGCTGCTGGAATAGGCCACGGCGTTTTGGACAAGCAGGCTTGCGCCGAAGGCCACATAGGCCGTACCGGCCATGGAGCCGCCGGAGCCGGAAATCACAAGAGAGCCGTCCGTGGAGGTCATGGTCACGTCCGTGTCCGCGCCCACGATGGCGATGCCGGAGCCAATGCCCTCCCGGTAATAGGCGTTGCGCAGGGTGGCGTTATAGATGACGCCCCGGTCGGTCAGGGTGCCCATGGCGGCCTCCGCCCCGTCCACGGCGGTGTCCGGGCTGGTCAGGTCATATTCCGTGTCGATGTAGGAAACCGGGTCGCCCAGGTAGGTATAGGCGTTGCTGGCGGTGCCGATGGGGGTGTTCACGAAATCATAGTCTGCCATCACCAGCCAGGTGTCATCCGAGCTTTCGGTCATACCGGCCTCCAGCTCGCCCTCACCGGTGTAGACATGGCCGAAGAACTGGGTCATATCCGCATAATCGGAGCCGACAGCCTCCGCGAGAGAGGCGTCCGCATAGGTGGCGGCGGCGACACAGTCGCGCACCGCATACAGCACGCTCAGCGCCTCCAGCTTGGAGAGGGGCGTATCGCCCGCCGGGGCCTCCTCCTGGCCCATGACCACGGCGGAAACGGCGGCAATCTTTGCCTCGTTGGTGTAGTCGCCCGGGGCGGTCTTTTCTCCGCCGTCATACGCGGCGGCTGCCTCTGCCAGCGCTGCCGCCGTCTCCACCCCCTGCTCGGTCAGGGTGCTCCAGGCGGACTGGAAAGCGTTATAGAGGCCGACATAGATAAATTCGACCGTGGCGGTGTCAAACACGCCAAGCTCGGTCACGATGTCCCCGTTTTCGTCTGCGATATTCTCCAGCAGATAGCCGCTGGCGCTGGTGTCCCGCTCCGCCGCCAGGGCCGAGGCTGGGAGCGCGGCAGTCAGCAGGAGCACGCACAGCAGCCACGCCAGGAGAGACCGCATGGTTTTATGCTTCTTCATTTAATTTTGCTTCCTTTCATTTTTCGTTGTGAGTTGTTTCCCCATCCCTGCTTCGCTCATCCGGCGAAATCAGGATGTAAGTCATTGTACCACACGCTTGATATTTTTACCACAAAAATAATTCTAATCAATTTTGGCGATATTGCACAATTTTACTTGCCTGATATGTAATGACCTTTGTCAAGAGGCAATTTGCCCAAAAACAGGGT
>JAJBVW010000204.1:5867-12073 GCA_020866945.1 Oscillospiraceae bacterium | reverse complement strand
CCGGTTCCCATCGTCCCCCGCAAGGCCCATCCACCCTCCCCCCTGTGGGCCAGGTTTCCCGATGCCGCGCGGCTTGAAAAAACGCCCCACCTGGAATCCCTTGCCCGGCTGCTTCTGCCAGTGGAGGAAATCACTCCGGCGCTCCTGACCCAATACGGCCCGCGGCTCACGGCCCAGCTCCCCGCTCTGCTCTTCCCCGGGGACGAGACAGCCCTGGAATCCCGGCTCCAGGCCCTGCAAAAAGCCGGGCTGCAAGAGATGTGGACGGAGAACATCTATGGTATTCCTCTGGGAAAACGACTGGGTCTGACCGTCCGGGGCGGCTGGGGGCTGAACGTGACCAACACCCAGACCGTGATTTTTTATGAATCTCTGGGCCTTGCCAGCCTGACCGCCGCCTTTGAGCTGCCCATGGAAAAGCTCCGGCGGTTGGGCGGCACGGTTCCCATAGGTCTTGCGGCCTATGGACGGCTGCCGCTCATGCGGTTTCGGAACTGCCCGGTGCGGGCCAGCATGGGCTGCGCGGCCTGCGGAGGAGACGGAACCCTGACCGACCGTCGGGGCGTTGCCTTTCCCGTGGAATGTGACCGACAGCGGTATTCCACTCTTCTCAACAGCGTCCCGCTCCATATCGCAGGCCGGGACGACCCCAGCGATTTCCGGCTGCTGTACTTCACGGACGAGGACAGCGGCCGACGGGGCCAGGTCATTGAGGAATTTCTGGAAAACCGCCCCTCTGCACTTCCCCGCACGGGGGGATTATATTACCGGCAGCTTCTGTAGCGACTATCTCAACTTTTTTGCACGGTACCTACATTGATGCTCCTTGTGTCACCAAACCATGTTATAATATAGGCACATTTTATTATGTAGAAGGAGAGCATCACATGAAGCATTTCAAAACACTGCTGTCCCTGCTGCTGTCTCTGGCCCTGGTTCTGGGTCTGAGCTGCGGGGCCTTCGCCTCCAGCGAGGCGTCCGGGGAAGCCTCCGGCGATTTGACCGACGGCCTGACGGACATCATCACCAATGAGGATTCCATCACCATCACAAGCGGCGTAGAGGTCATCGACGGAGAGACCATCACCGCCGTGGACGGCACCGCCATCCAGAACTCCGGCGATTCTGTCGTGGTCGTCCGCAACTCCTATGTGGAGGGCAGCACGACCTCCGAGACCGAGCCGCTGACCGGCAACCCCGGAAATCTGCTGGTGGCCGGAAGCATCCGCACCACCCTGGCCCTGGGCCAGGCCCACAGCTTCTATATCAACTCCACCATCGTATCCCAGAACTGGGCGGCTCTTTCCACGGACGGGGCTGAGCCTGTGACCGAGGAGGGTCAGACCGAGCTTAGCCTGTATACCTACGGCTCCACCGCCATCACCACTGAGGGCGGCTATGGCGCGTATTCCGACCTGTTCTGCAATCTGCTGGTCTATGGCTCCACCATCCAGTCCGCGGAAATTGGCATCATCTCCGGCACCTATGGCCGCGTGGTCATCGGCACCATTGCCGACGGCGAGGCGGACGAGGACGTGGCCGAGTATCTGACCGAGGACGACATGGCGCTCCAGGAGGATAAGACCCTAGGCAGCACCATCGCCGGCGGCCGGAACGCCCTGATGATTCACAGCGTCAATCTGCCTCCTTACTGGGAATATGAGGGCTATTCTGAGGAGGAGCTGCCCCTGTATGCCACGGAAGTCACTGTGAACGGCAGCATCCTGACCACCGACCTGTCCCTGGATCAGGGTGTAGAATATGACGAGCAGAAGCAGGCATACATCGACCACACTGCCGGCAGCGTCATCCTTATCAAGAGCACTAATACGGACATCCAACTGACCGACTCCCAGCTCATTGCGGACGAGAACGGCACCGGGGCCATCATTCACACGGTCTATAATAACGACACCGGCTTTAGGAACGCCGTCCCCGATGGAGAATATTACCCCGGCGTATCCATTACCATGACGGACATGGCCGTGACCGGCGACGTGATTCACGAGGACTATCAGCGCGACCTGTATCTGACTCTGTCCGCCGCCTCTCTGACCGGAGCAATCAATTACTACGACTGCGCACACTGGAACGAGGCAGCCGAGGCCGAGGGCTTCACGGACTACGCGCTGGACGAGACCTATGAGACCGTTCACGGGGCCTACCTGACTCTGACCGACGGCTCCGCTTGGGTCGTGACAGAGGAGAGCACCCTTCTGGGCCTGACCATCGACGAGACCTCCACCATCACCGGCACCATGACTGTAGACGGCGTGGAGACCGAAATCACCGCCGGCACCTACGAGGGCGAAATCGTCCTGACGCCCGCCGAAACTGCCTCTTCTGAGGCCTCCTCCGGCGAGGCCAGCCAGGGCTGATAAAAACGCTTGACAATCCTCTGTCGAACGTGTATAATTGACGAAAGTAAAAGGGAGTAGTTTGCACAGTCCCGTCTGTGTTGCGTGATTCGTCAATACGGCTGAAAGGCCCGGATCACGTTAGATGTCTATCGTCTATAACAAGACTTTTACCGCACAGGTTTCGCGTGTGGTAAAAGTCTTTTTATTTTCCCCTTCCCACAGACGGCCGGCCCGCTCATGTATAATAATGTCCATAATATTACAAGGAGGACGCGCGCATGAAGGATGTGATCGCCACCTTTTTGAAGTGGCTGACCGCTGTATTGGAATTTGTCATCGCCATGATTTTGGCCGTGGGTATCATTCTGCTGTCCATTCGGCTGATTTCCTCCATGGTGAACATCCCGAACCTGGAGACCTGGCCCAACTACGACGACCTGCTGGAGACCTGCTTCAACCTAATCATCGGCGTGGAACTGATACGCATGATGTATTACCACACCTCCAACACGGTGTTCGAGGTGCTGCTGTTTGCCATCGCCCGGCAGATTATCGTTGACCACACCTCCACCTGGTCAAGCCTGGTCGGCGTATGCACCATCGCGGTACTGTTCGCCACAAGAAAGTTCCTTTTCTGCGAATTTGGGGACAAGGACGAGACCGTTTTCCGGGCAAGGATGAAGGTCAAAACCGTGAACCGGCTGCTGGGCCTCAACATCCCCCATCAGGAGGGAGACACCCTGTTGGCCGTCCTGGAGCGGGAATGTAACCGGCAGGAGCTGCCCATCGTCACGGGAACCTCCGTCCCCCTGGACGACTGCCAGATGCGCGTCCTCCGGGCCGGAAACGGTAAGGTAACACAGATTGAAATACTCCGAAATCTTCCGGGTTTGGAGGAATAATGTCGAAAAAGACATAGCGCGAAGAATGGCAGAATTGTTGACAAGTTTTCTAGGCAATGATAAAATGATACAAATAATTGCAAAGAAAACTTGTCATCATAGGAGGTTCCCGATGAACGACCTGGACGAGATAAAGATGGTGCTGAAAACCCATCTCCGGGAAGGCAGAGCCAGACAAAAGCTGTCCCAGGCAGAGCTGGCCCGGATGGTCGGGGTCTCCCGCAACACCATCAGCGCCATTGAGACCGGCCATTTCAGTCCCACGGCAAGGCTGGCCTTCATCCTGTGTCAAGCGCTGAACATCAAGTTTGAGGATTTGTTTTATTTTTAAGAAAACCCGGACATCCGGGCCGAACGTGAAACCCGCGGCTGCCGCCGCGGGAGGGAGGGTATACCATTGTCACAAACCACAAAAAAAGCCATGTCCACATCCCTTCGGAAAATGCTTCGCCAGAAGCCTCTGAGCAAAATCACCGTCACGGATATTGCGGAGGACTGCGGTGTAAGCCGGATGACTTTCTATTACCATTTCAAAGACATCTATGACCTAATCGAGTGGTCGCTGAAGGATAACGCCGAGCAGATTCTTGCCCAGTGCCAGGACACCGACTCCAGTGAGCAGCTCTTTTTGGCTTTCCTCCACGCCCTTCAGGATAACAAGCCGGAGCTGACAAACCTTCTGCGCTCCATGCGGCGGGAGGAGGTAGAACGCTATCTCTATGAAATGACACACAAACTTTTGGAAGAGGGCCTTTCCGAACAGGCTCCACATCTGGAAGCTGCGCCGGAGGACAGAGCCTTCGTTTTGGACTTTTATACCTACGCCAGCTCAGGCATTCTTCTGGCCTGGATACAAAAGGGCATGACAACCGATCCCCATGTTCTTGTCAAACAGCTGCTCTCCTTCGTCACCGTAGAGGACATGAAAAACGCCCTGGAGCGCCTGCGCCAGAACCGCGCCAAGCCCGTCTCTTAACAAGTCTTATATTCTGTACATTATACAGTCATTTCCCGCTGCTTAAAATTTTATCACTCATCTGTATTTGCCGGTTGAACCGCCGTTTCTTACAGAATATGATATAGGAACCATCCGTTAAACGATACGCCCTGACCGGGCGATTCGGCTGACCGGAGGTTCCTAAAATTTTTATAGAACAGGAAGGGACAGGTTTATGGGCAGCGTGTTTTCATCCAAGGCAGGCAGGGCGGCGCTTACAGCGGCTTTCAATTATGTAGAAAAGGATCCGGAGAAAAACATCCTCAAGCTGATGAACACGGTGAACAAGCTGGCAGGGGACAATCCCAACACATTCCCCAAGCAGCGGGCTGCCATCCAGGAGGTGCTGGAAAACCCTGACCATCATATGCACAAGCTGGTCATGGCGATTTTGCGGGATTTAGACCCGGAGGTCACGAAGACCATTTATCAGAACTTCTTCATAAATGCCAATCTGATAGGCTGGCCCATGCAGCAGCAAATGCGGGAAAAATACGGCGGCAACATCCCCTGGTCGATTCTCCTTGACCCCACCTCCGCCTGCAACCTCCACTGCACCGGCTGCTGGGCTGCAGAATACGGCAACCGGCTGAATCTCAGCGTGCGGGAGATAGACGACATCATCCACCAGGGCAAGGAGCTGGGGGTCTATTTTTACATCTACACCGGTGGAGAACCCATGGTGTGGCGGCAGGACTTAATCGCCATCTGCGCCCACAACAGCGATTGTCAGTTTATGGCTTTCACCAACGGCACCCTGATTGACGAGGCCTTCGCGGAGGATATGCTGCGGGTAAAAAATTTCATCCCCGTCATCAGCATCGAGGGGGACGAAACCGCCACCGACAGCCGCCGGGGATCCGGCACCTATCAGAAGGTACTGCGGGCCATGACTATACTGAAGGAAAAACGCCTTCCCTTTGGCATCTCCTGCTGCTACACCAGCCAGAATTATGAGTCTATCACCTCTGACAGCTTTATGGACAGCATGATCGACCGTGGTGCACTGTTTGCCTGGTATTTCCATTATATGCCCGTGGGGAACGACGCCTCTCCCGACCTGCTGCTCAGCCCGGAACAGCGGGAGCACGTCTATCACCGTATCCGTACCCTCCGCTCCACGAAACCCATTTTTGCCATGGACTTCCAGAACGACGGCAAATACGTGGGCGGCTGCATCGCCGGAGGGCGGCGGTACCTGCACATCAACGCAAACGGGGACTGCGACCCCTGCGTATTCGTCCACTATTCGGACTCGAACATCCACGAAAAGACTCTGCTGGAGGTGCTCCAGTCCCCTCTGTTCATGGCCTATCATGACGGCCAGCCCTTCAACGAAAATCATCTGCGTCCCTGCCCCATGCTGGAAAATCCCGAACGCCTGCGGGCCATCATCCATGCCACCGGCGCTCATTCCACAGACCTCCAGTCCCCGGAGGCGGTAGACCATCTATGCGACAAGTGCGTCGCCTATGCTGAAAACTGGGCGCCCACTGCCGACCGTCTGTGGGAGGAAGACCAGGCCCAGGCCGCTGAAAAGGCCGCTGTCCACTGACAATCTAAGAACCTGTATTCACAGCTCTCCCTACTCTATGACGCTCCCCTGCCTCAGGACAGGAGGGGCGTCACTTTTTTCTTCATTTCATGCCGGACGGACAGCAGGCTGTACACCACGGCGGCGGCCTCGGAGACCCAGAAGGCGTACCAGGTACAGCCGATTCCAAGATTCGCGGTGAAAAGCCATGCCAGAGGCAGCAGAGGAACGAGCTGGCGCAGCGCGCCCCCCGCCATGTTCACCACGCCGTTTCCCAGACCGGAGGCGAAATAGCCGCTGACGATGGTGACGGCGGCGCAGGGGAAGGTGAGCGCGATAATCCGCAAAGCGGGCACGCCGATGGCCCGCAGCTCCTCCCCCGTATTCGGCCCGGCCCAAATCGCCCGCTCCGC
>JAJBVW010000204.1:0-5857 GCA_020866945.1 Oscillospiraceae bacterium | reverse complement strand
AAATAGCCGCTGACGCTGTGGACGGTGGGGCTGGGGAAGGTGAGCGAGAGAATCCGCAAATCGTGCACGCCGATGGCCCGCAGCGCCTCACCGGCGGCGAACAGGTTCAGCAAAAAGCCGGGCAGCAGCAGAAACAGCACTGTTCCCACCAGGGCGATAAGAACCGCCGCAGGAACGAGCGCCCGCCAGGTCTCGCGAATCCGCTGGCCGTTTTTGGCCCCGTAGTTATACCCCGCGATGGGAATGGCCGCCTGGCCCAGGCCGTTCATGGGCATCATCACAAAGCTCTGGAGCTTATAATACACCCCGAAGAACGCCACCGCCGTGGAGGACACGGTCAGCAGAATCTGGTTCATGGCAAAGGTCATGACGCTGCCGGTGGCCTGCATCACGATGGTGGGCATACCCACCCGGTAAATATCCGCCACATCCCGCCAGCGGAAGCGATAGTCCTTCAGGCGCACATGGATGATCGGATTTTTCAGCCGGTTCAGCGCCAGGGCCGCCACCGCGCCAAGGCTCTGGCCGATGACCGTGGCCACCGCCGCGCCGGTAACGCCCAGGGCGGGACAGCCCAGCAGGCCGAATATCATAATGGGATCCAGGATGATGTTGGCCACGGCCCCCACTATCAGAGACACCATGCTCAGCACCGTGTCCCCCACCGCCTGCAAAAGCCGCTGGCCGTAGGTCTGCAAAAATATGCCGTAGCAGAACACCACGCACACCCGCATATATTGGGTGCAAAGGGTCTGCAATTCTGGGTCGTCCGTCATGCTCCGGGCCAGCGCCCCGGAAAACAGCAGCCCCGCCAGGGAAAATATCACCGCCGTCCCCACCATCAAAAACAGGCCGGTGGTGGCCGCGTGGCAGGCCTCGTCATAGCGCTTCTCCCCTACCCGCTTGGAGAGCAGGGCGTTCATGCCTACGCTGGTACCCACCGCCACGGCGATCATGAGAAACTGCACCGAATATACAAGGCTGGTGGCGGTCAGGGCCTCCTCGCTCAGGCGGGAGACAAAAATACTGTCCACAATGTTATAGCAGCTCTGCACCAGCAGCGACATCATCAGCGGCAGGGACATGGTCAGCAGCAGCTTCCTGACCGGCATCACTGCCATTTTGTTCTGTTCCATAGTTGACTCCTTCCATAAAAAATACGCCGCCTCCCCATTCCCTGCTTTTGTGCCTGATGGAATGAGAAAACGGCATAATTATATTCGATTTTGACGCTACATAAAATATCACAGCGCCGCCAAAAAGTCAAGGGGCGGTTTCTTAAGTCTCCTGTATCCGATCCGCCATAATCTTGAAGCCGGCGCGGGTCAGCTCGTCCTTGATGGTCTGGATTTGGGCAAAGTCTCTGGTCTCCATACCGATTTTCAGGAAGCAGCTGGAGATGGCCATGTTGGCGTCGGAGCGCTCGTGGTGGACGGAGACCACGTTGGCCCCGCAGCGGGAGACGATTTCCGACACGCCCACGAGCTGGCCGGGCTTGTCCTCCAGGGCAATCTGCAAAACGCTGTTGCGTCCGCCCATGACAAGGCCCCTAGTGATCACCCGGGAGAGAATGTTCACGTCGATATTGCCGCCGGAGACCAGGCACACCGCCTTCTGCCCCTGGATGGGCAGCTTGTCGAACATGGCGGCGGCCACGCTGACGGCTCCGGCCCCCTCCGCAATCAGCTTCTGCTGCTCGATCAGGGCCAGGATGGCGGCGGCGATCTCGTCCTCGGAAACCGTCACCACGTCGTCCACATATTCGCGGGTCATGGCGAAGGTGGTCTCCCCCGGCGTCTTCACGGCAATGCCGTCGGCAAAGGTGGAGACCGTGTCCAGGGTGATAATATGGCCCTGGGACTGACTCTCCGCCATGCTGGGGGCGTTGGCGGCCTGGACGCCGTAGACCTTCACCTTGGGGTTCAGGCTCTTGATGGCGCAGGCCACGCCGGAGATAAGCCCGCCGCCGCCCACCGGCACGATGACCGCGTCCACGTCCGGGAGCTGGTCGAGAATCTCCAGGCCGATGGTGCCCTGCCCGGCGATGACAAGCTCATCGTCAAAGGGATGGATGAAGGTAGCCCCCGTCTCCTTCTGGAGCTGGCAGGCGTAGTCATAGGCGTCGTCATAGGCGCCCTTCACCAGGCGCACCTCCGCCCCCAGGCGCTTCGTGGCCTCCACCTTGCTGATGGGCGCGCCGTCCGGCATACAGACCACGCTTTTGATCCCCATCTTCGTGGCGGCCAGGGCCACGCCCTGGGCGTGGTTCCCGGCGGAGCAGGCGATAATGCCCGCCTCCCGCTGCGCCGGGGTCAGGGCCGATATTTTATTGTAAGCGCCCCGGAGCTTGAAGCTGCCGGTCACCTGCAAATTTTCTGTTTTTAAGTATATCTGGGCCGTGTGGCTCAAATTCTGGGCGTAAAGCAGGTCGGTCTTTCGCGCGACGCTTTTCAACGTAAAGGCCGCCTGATATATCTTATCCAGGGTCAGCATGGCTCAATCCTCCTCTGTTTCGGTATTTGACCGGCGGCACAGCAGGTCGTTGATAAACTGCTGCGCAGTGCGGCCGGAGCGGCTGCCGTGACGCACCTGCCAAGTGCTGGCGGCGGCCCAAAGCTCATCCTCGGCCATGCCGGACAGGGAGCGGTTTCGGTCGGCCAATGTCTGAACGATGCGGTGGTATTCCTCATAGGTGGGGTTGGGATAGTATATCTGCAAGCCGAACCGGCCCGCCAGAGAGAGCTTCTCCTCCATGGTGTCCGAGCGGTGAACGTCTCCCTGATGCTCCATATCGCTGCGGTCGTTCCAGGTCTCCCGGATGAGATGCCGCCGGTTGGAGGTGGCGTATATCAGCACGTTTTCCGGGGCAGCCTCCCCGCCGCCCTCCATGACGGCCTTCAGGTGCTTATACTGCACCTCGTTCTCCTCGAAGGAAAGGTCGTCCAAAAACAGGATGAAGCGGTAATTCCGGCCCTTAATCTGGGCCAGAAGCTGAGGAATCAGGCCGAACTGGTGCTTATACAGCTCAATGAGCCGCAGGCCCTGGGAAGCATATTCCCCGGCGATTGCCTGGACGCTGGTGGATTTCCCCGTCCCCGCGTCCCCGTAGAGCAGGACGTTGTTGGCCCGCTGGCCGGACAGAAAGGCTTTGGTGTTTTCCAGCAGCTGTGCCTTCTGGCCCTCGTAGCCCACCAAATCCGCCAGCAGGACGGGCCGTCGCCCCTCCACCGGCAGAAGGGAAACGCCGCTCTTCTCCTCCCGGAGGCGGAACACCTGCCCCAGTCCCAGGGAGCCAACGCCGTTCGTCTCATAATGCCGGGCCAATATTTCCAGCATGGCTTCCCCATCTGGGGCAGCAGCCAGGGATTCCGCCAGCGTCTGAACGCAGCGGCCCGCCTGCTCCTTCGGCGGAGTCTTGCCCCGGTGGTGGAAATCACCCAGGGCGGGCAGGGGCGGCTGCTGGGCAAACAGCTCAGAAAAGACCTCCATATCCGCCGCCGCAATATCCCAAAGGCTGTCCCGCTGGGCAGGGCGGCGTTCCCAGGCCAGGGAGAAGGGGTTTTCACTCTCCGCCAATGCCTGGGCCAGGCAGCAGTGCCACAGGTTCCCCTCCCAGCCGCAGCGGACGGCCTCGCTGATAATCAGCCCCGCCCCCTGGGCGGGACGGCCCTTTTCCATGGCCCGGGCCGCCTGACACAACAGGCTCCCCCGCCCCGGACGGAACAGGATGAGCCTGTCCAGGGCGGAAGAGATGGTTTGCGCGTCGCTCATTGGAGTATGGCCCCCTTGTCGGCGGATGTCACCTGCTTGGCGTACCGGGCCAGGTACCCGGTGGTGATCTTCGGCTCCGGGCAGACCCAGGCCGCGCGCCGGGCGGCCAGCTCCTCCTCCGGCACCTCCAGGGCGATGGTGTGGGCGGGGATGTCAATGGCGATGCTGTCCCCCTCCTGCACCAGGGCGATCAGCCCTCCGGCAGCGGCCTCCGGGCTGACATGGCCGATGGACGCGCCGCGGGTCGCCCCGGAAAAGCGTCCGTCGGTGATCAGGGCCACGCTCTCTCCCAGGCCCATGCCGCAGATGGCGGAGGTGGGGTTCAGCATTTCCCGCATACCGGGGCCGCCCTTCGGCCCTTCATAGCGGATGACCACCACGTCGCCTGACTTGATGCCTCCGGCGTAGATCACGGCGATGGCCTCCTCCTCCGAGTCGAACACGCGGGCGGGGCCGCGGTGGGTCATCATCTCCGGGGCCACGGCGCTCTGCTTCACCACGCAGCCGTCCGGGGCCAGGTTTCCGTACAGCACGGCAATGCCGCCGGTGGCGGAGAAGGGCTTTTCCAGGGGCCGGATCAGGCTCTCATCCCGGTTTTCCACGCCCTCCAGATTCTCCCCCACGGTCTTGCCCGTGACAGTGAGAAGGGAGGTGTCCAAAAGGTTTTTCTTCGTCAGCTCCTTCATAACGGCCCAGACGCCTCCGGCCTGATCCAGATCCTCCATGAAGGTATCCCCCGCCGGGGCCAGGTGGCACAGGTTCGGGGTGACGGCGCTGATGTCGTTTACCATGTGCAGATCCAGCTCCACCCCGGCCTCATGGGCAATGGCGGGCAGATGGAGCATAGTGTTCGTGGAGCAGCCCAGGGCCATGTCCACAGTCTCCGCGTTGTGGAAGGCGGCGGCGGTCATAATGTCGCGGGGCTTAATGTCCTTTTCGATCAGCTCCACGATCTTCATGCCGGTGTGCTTGGCAAGGCGGAGCCGGGCGGAATACACGGCGGGAATGGTGCCGTTGCCCCGCAGGGCCATGCCGATGGCCTCCGTCAGGCAGTTCATGGAGTTTGCGGTATACATCCCGGAGCAGCTCCCGCAGGTGGGGCAGGCGTTTTCCGTGTATTCCGCCACCCCGGCCTCGTCCAGCGTCCCGGCGTGATAAGCCCCCACGGCCTCAAACATATGGGACAGGCAGGTGCGGCGACCGTCGTTGAGCTTTCCCGCCAGCATGGGGCCGCCGGAGACGAAGATGGTGGGAATATTCAGCCGGGCCGCCGCCATCAGCAGGCCGGGAACGTTTTTGTCGCAGTTGGGAATCATCACCAGGCCGTCGAACTGATGGGCCACGGCCATGGCCTCCGTAGAGTCGGCAATCAGGGCGCGGGTCACAAGGGAGTATTTCATCCCCACATGGCCCATGGCGATGCCGTCGCAGACGGCGATGGCGGGGAACATCACCGGCGTACCCCCGGCGGCCCGCACCCCGGCCTTCACCGCCTCGGTGATTTTGTCAAGATTCATATGGCCGGGGACGATCTCGTTATAGGAGCTGACAACGCCCACCAAAGGCCGCTCCAGCTCCTCGTCCGTATAGCCCAAAGCATACAGCAGACTCCGATTCGGCGTCCGCTCCACGCCGGTTTTCACTTGTTCAGAACGCATGGTTATTTCTCCTTGCAATATGTAGGCAGAGCCAGCCAAAGAATATCTTTGGCTGGCTTGGGTAAATCAGGTGGAGGCGCTGTCCAGGCCCTTGTCGCCCTCGGCGCTGTCCTTCCAGAGCATATTGTCCCGGAGCTGCTGACCCACGATCTCCATGGGGTGCTTGGCAAGCATGGCCCGCTTGGAGTTGAAGAAGGTGCGGCCATTCTTGTTCTCCGCAATCCACTTTCCGGCGAAGGTGCCGTCCTGGATGTCCGCCAGCACGGCCCGCATATTGGCCTTCACCTGCTCGTGAGGCAGTACGCGGGGGCCGGAGACATACTCGCCGTATTCTGCGGTATCGGAGACGGAATAGTTCAAGGCCGCCACGCCGCCCTTGTTGATCAGGTCAACGCTCAGCTTCATCTCGTGGATGCACTCGAGATAGG
>JAJBVW010000112.1 GCA_020866945.1 Oscillospiraceae bacterium | reverse complement strand
TACAGGTAAATCCACGTTTCTACAAATCGGAGGTCATTACATATTGTCTAAGGAGGAGCTGCCATTGAGTGAACGTATCCGTTGCAGGGAGCTTTTATCGAAGGTAATGACGGCGGAGGACGCCGCGAATTTAATCCAGGACGGCATGACCGTTGCCGCGAGTGGTTTTTCCCCCTCCGGCAACCCCAAGGCCGTGCCGCTGGCCCTGGCCGAGCAGGTGCGCTCCGGGAAACGGCGCGTGCGGGTGAATCTTCTCACCGGCGCGTCCACCGGGGATGAGCTGGACTGCGTCTGGGGCGCGGAGGAAATTAGCGCCCGGCGCATCCCCTATGTTAACAGCGCCCAGTACCGCCGGGTGGTTAACGGCGGCGGACGGGAATCGACGGCCTATATGGATCAGCATCTTGGCATGATGGCCCAGAACACCCGCTATGGCTTTTATGGGGACATAGACGTGGCCATCGTGGAGGCTGTGGCCATTACAGAGGAGGGCCATATCATCCCCTCCACCGGCCTGGGCTGCGTGCAGACCTTTGTGAATCTGGCAAAGCAGGTGATTGTGGAGGTCAGCCTGATTCAGCCGGAGGGGCTGGAGGGCTTCCACGACATATACAATGTTTCCGACCCGCCCAGCCGCCAGCCCATCCCGCTGACCGCGGTGGGCCAGCGCATTGGCGTGCCCTATGTGACCTGCCCGCAGGAGAAAATTGCCGCCGTGGTATACAGTGACGTGGTGGAAAAGCCCCGCGCCCTGGCCCCGGCGGACGAGACCAGCCAGAAGATAGCGGACAATATCGTGGCCTTTTTAAAGGCGGAAAAGGCCGCCGGACGCCTGGCCGCCGGAACGGCGCCGCCCCAGTCCGGGGGCGGCTCCGTGGCGAACGCTGTGCTGCTGGGCCTGAAGGGGGCCGGGTTTGAGCATCTGACCTTCTATTCCGAGGTCATCCAGGACGGCATCATCGACCTGATAGACGCCGGGTGCGCGGATATGGCCTCTGGCACCTCCCTGAGTATGTCCGACGCGGGTATGCGGCATATGCTGGGGAATATCGAGGCGTACCGGGACAAAATCATCCTGCGGGAGTCGGAAATATCCAACGGCGCGGAGACCATCCGCCGCCTGGGCGTCATTGCCATGAACACCGCCGTGGAGGCGGATATTTACGGCAACGTCAACTCCTCCCAGATGAACGGCACCACCATTTACAACGGTATCGGCGGCTCCGGGGACTATGCCCGGAACGCCTCCGTCACCATTTTTATGACCAGCTCCACCGCCAAGGGGGGCCGGATTTCCAGCATTGTCCCCATGGTCAGCCATGTAGACCACACGGAGCATGACGTGGATGTGATCGTCACCGAGCAGGGCTATGCCGACCTGCGGGGCCTCTGCCCCAAGGAGCGGGCCGTCCTCATCATTGAAAACTGCGCCCACCCGGACTACCGGCCCCAGCTTCGCCGTTATTTCAGCGAAGCCTGCGCCGCCACCGGCAACGCCCAAACCCCGCATATGCTGGATAAATGCTTTTCCTTCCACCAGCGCTTCCGGGAGACCGGGACAATGCTGGAGGAGGAGTGCTGATTTTTGCTGAAGACTGGTTTGAATAAAGGAGACTGAACAATATGGAAACATTTGCAAGCCTGATGGAGATGATGATGGTGATTTGCTTCGGCATCTCCTGGCCGCTGAACATCATCAAGGCGTGGAAGGCCCGGACGGCCAAGAGCACCAGCCTGCCGTTTTATCTGCTGATTTGGGCCGGATATATCTTCGCTATCATCGGCAAGGTCGCCCTGATTGTCTATAACGCCCCGCAGCCCTGGTATGAGACCGTGCGGTGGTATGTGATGTTCTTCTATGTGCTGAACACCCTCATGGTTTCCGGCGGCATCGTCATCTACTTCCGCAACCGCGCCCTGGATAAAAAGGCGGAAGACCAGACCTAACCGTTCTTGACGTTCAGCGGGGATGGGTATATAATCCTAATAAGAATTTGCAATTAGGATGGAGTCGTCTATGCAGAACGAAGCGTATAAGCTGACGGGTGCGGCTGTGGTCGCCAGCGCCATGGGGTTCATGCTCCGGTGGCTTCAAAATTTAAACATTCTGGACGAGGAGACGGGCCTGGCGGAAAAGTCCCCCATCAGCGCGGTGGTTGTGCTGTATCTCATCATTGTGGTGGTGGCCCTGGCGGGATATGCCATCCATCTCCGGCGCGGCAGCACCCCTGCGGAGGAGGGCATTCCGGCCGCTCGTTCGCCGTTATATACGGCGGCGCTGTATGCAATAGCGGCGCTGCTGGCCCTCTCCGGCGTGATACAAATATTCCATGTGGGAGACAGCCTTTGGCCGGGGATGTATCGGCTGGGCGGCGCGGCGACCGTGGCGGGAGCCGTGGGCCTGCTGCTTCTGGCCGGCGGAAACAGAGACGGGGAAAAGGGCCAGTGGCGCTGCCGCGTTGGTGCTGTGCTGATGATTCTGTTCGGGGGCATATGGCTCATCTCTGCCTATAAGGACGCGGCCACCGACCCGGTTCTCTGGCGCTTTGCCCCTGAGATACTGGCCATAAGCGCCGTGCTGATGGCGTTTTACTATATGGCGGGATATTATTTCGATTCCCCCCGCCCTGTGTATACCCTGTTTTTCTGCGAGCTGGGCGCGTTTCTCAGCGTCATGTCCGCCATTGACGATATGCCCATGGCGGAGGCGCTCCGCTTTGCGGCGGTGGCGCTGCTCCTGTTCCTGTGGGGCTTTGTGATTGCGGGAAATTTCCCAAAAAAGGAGACTCCTCTCCAATCGGATGAGGAGATCTGACCCGCTGGGCGGAAAATCTGTGTAATTTTTTTAAATTTACTATTGCATTTTCCGCCGGACTGTGCTAATATACTAGGGCGCAATGACCGGGTGTGGCGAAGTTTGGTATCGCGCCTGAATGGGGTTCAGGAGGCCGCTGGTTCAAGTCCAGTCACTCGGACCATAACATGATAATCCGAACCCATTATCCAAGAGGGTAATGGGTTCGGATTTTTCATGGCGTCGTGCCGGGCCGGGGCGCTTCGCCGGGGGCGCCGGAAGCAAAAAACAAGCCCTGTTCCGCTTCGGTCTCTTGACATCGGCGAAGAAAAAAGCTATAGTATAAAAGCGCCCTCAGGGCGTCTATATCCGGGTGTTGCGCAGCTGGTAGCGCGCCTGCTTTGGGAGCAGGAGGCCGCAGGTTCGAATCCTGTCACTCGGACCAGAAAAAAATAATCCGAACCGATTGCCCGGCTGGGTCATGCGGTTCGGATTTCTTCTTTTTTTAGGGGAGGCTTCTGCATCTCGCCTTTTTCCGGCTTTCGCCGCCGCGCGGCGTTATTCCTCCAGCAGCTCTCTGGTCAGGCGCTGGGCCTCGGCGTAGATTTTCTCTGGCTCCTCGCCGACGAAGAACTCGCCGTCCTGGTACAGCACCCTGCCCGCCACCATGGTCATGCGGACGTTGGAGGGGTTGCCGGAATAGATAAGGTTTTTGAGGATGTTGTTCACCGGCTGCATATTGGGCCGGTGCAGGTCGATGACAATCATGTCCGCCTGGCGGCCTGTGGCAATGCTGTCGCAGTTATACAGGCCCATGGCCCGCGCACCGCCTGCGGTGGCGGCGTCCAATATGAGCGCCGGGTCGCCTGCGGCGGCGTCCTTCTCCTCCAGCTTTGCCAGGATGTTCACGAGATACATCTCCCGGAAGAAATCCAGGGCATTGTTGGAGGCGGGGCCGTCCGTGCCGATGGCGAGCTTCACGCCCTTGTCCACCATTCGGCGGAGGGGGGCCACGCCGCTTGCCAGCTTTCCGTTGGAGCAGGGGTTCAGCACGGCATACAGCCGCCGCCGGGCGAAGATGTCCAGGTCGTCGTCCGTCATCCATACGCAGTGGAAGCCGCCGCCGCCGTAGTCGTAAAGGCCGCAGCTTTCAAACAGCTCAGTGGGTGTGACGCCGTACCGCTGGACGCAGCCCTGCACCTCGGAGGCGGTCTCGGAGTTGTGGCACCATACGGGGACCTTCAGGTCGTGGGCGGCCTGGGAGATGAATTTGAACATATCCAGGCTGCCGGTGTATTCCGCGTGGAAGCCGAGCTGATAGCTTATCAGCGGACTCATGTGGTTGTATTTTTCGTAGTTTGTATAGACCCGCTCCCAGTTGTCCCCGGCGGACAGGGATTCGCACAGCACCACCCGGAAGCCCCAGTCGGCGGCGATGCGGGTAAATTCGTCCGTATAGTAATACATATCGAAGCAGGCGGTGATGCCGTTTGCCAGGTATTCCAGCATGGCTACCTTTGTGAACGCGCCCAGGCGCTCGGCGTTCAACTTGGCCTCCTGGGGGAATATCTGCTGGGTCAGCCACTCCTGCAGGGGCAAATCGTCCGCCAATGAGCGGAGGAAGGTCATGCCGGAGTGGGTGTGGGCGTTCTTGAAGCTGGGCATCAGCAGGTCGCCCTTCAGGTCTATCTGCCGGTCGAACGCGGGGGCGTCCGCTTTGGCGGGGCCGACGTAGGAGATGTGGCCTCCGTCCACCCAGACCTCGTTTTCCGTTATCGTGCTGCCCTCCAGCACGCGGCCGTTGTAAAAGCGAATCATCAGATTTCCTCCTTATTGCCGAACAGGGCGGCAAGCTGCCCTTCATAGGGCGGGTAAAGCACGCCCTTTTCCGTCACGATGGCGGTGATGAGCGTGTGGTCTGTCACATCGAAGGCGGGGTTCCAGCATTTCACCCCTGCCGGGGCCATAGGCTGGGCGTACCACTTGGCCCGTATCTCCTCCCCGTCGCGGTACTCGATGGGAATGTCCGCGCCTGTGGCGCAGGACAGGTCGATGGTGGAGGAAGGGAGAAGAATATACACCGGGACGCCGAAGTGCTTCGCGAGGATGGCCGCGCCCATGGTGCCGATTTTGTTGGCGGCATCCCCATTGGCGGCCATACGGTCGCACCCGGCCAGCACGGCCTGTATCTTCCCCTGCTGCATGGCCAAGGCGGCCATATTGTCGCAGATGAGGGTGCAGTCGAACCCTGCGTTTTGAAGCTCCCAGGCGGTCAGCCGCGCCCCTTGCAGCAGGGGGCGGGTCTCGTCCACATAGGCTTTTATGTCCAGCCCCCGCTCCGCCGCGAGCATCAGCGGCCCCAGGCCCGTGCCGTATTCCGAGGTGGCGAGCGGCCCGGCGTTGCAGTGGGTCAGTACGGTATCTCCCAGATGGAGCAGGCCAAGTCCCGCCTCCGCGATGGCGCGGCACATGGTGATGTCCTCCTGGTGGATGGCAATGGCCTCCGCCCGCAGGGCAGACAGAACGGCCTCCTGCGGCTGGCCCTTCATGGTGTGGGCCAGGGTGCGCATACGCTCCACCTGGCGGGCCAGATTCACCGCCGTGGGTCGGCTGGAAATGAGATAATCGCAGTCCTTGTCCAGCGCCGCGAAAAAGTCCGCCGGGTCATGTTCCGTCGCCAGCACATACACAGCGTAGGCCGCGAATATGCCAATGGCCGGCGCACCCCGCACCCGCAGGGAATAGATGGCCTCATAAAGCTCCTCCCGCGTCCGCAGGTCAAGGTATACAAGCTCCCCCGGGAGCCTTGTCTGGTCGATGATACGCACCGCGCCGTCTGCGAGGGAGACGTTTTGTACGCGCTCTGTCATAGCGGTATTTTATCCATGGCGGGGATGGCGGCCCGCACCAAGGCGGAGAACCGCTCGCCCATCAGATTTCCGGCCTCCACGACCTCCTCGTGGGTCAGTGCGTGCTGGGCGATGCCCGCGCCCTTGTTGGTGATGCAGGACACGCCGCACACCCGCAGGCCCATATGCCGCGCGGCCACAGCCTCGCAGGCGGTGGACATCCCCACGGCGCTGCCGCCCATCCGTCCCAGCAGACGCACCTCCGTGGGGGTCTCAAAGCTGGGGCCGGTCAGCTGAACATATATCCCGTCTGTCAGGGGGATGCCCAGGCTGTCCGCCGTGTCGTGCAAGGTCTGCCGGAGGGCAGGGTCGTATACCGCGCTCATGTCCGGGAACCGGGGGCCAAGCTCGTCCAGATTCGGCCCGATCAGGGGGTTCGGATAGTTTATCATAATGTGGTCGGTGATGACCATGAGGGAGGGAGTCTCCATCTCCGGGTCAAGGCCGCCCGCGGCGTTGGTGAGAAACAGGGTCTTGGCTCCCAAAAGGCCCATGACGCGGGTAGGGAGGACGACGTCATGGATGTCGAAGCCCTCGTAATAGTGAACCCGCCCCTGCATACATACCACCGGAACGCCGCCGATATAGCCGAACAGGTATCGCCCCTGGGGGCCCGGCACCGTGGACACGGGCAAGCCTGGCATGTCTTTATAGTCCACCGCCGCCCGCACATCCATAGTCTCCGCCAGCGGGCCGAGGCCGGAGCCAAGAATCAGCGCCAGCCGGGGCTGGAAGCCCCCGGACAGGTCTGCCGCCTTATCCCGGCAGCGGAGCAGCTTTTCATAATATCCGTCCATCATGGTTAATGTCCTCCCATCGTCTGCCCAAAATCGCCGTCGCCGGAAAGGCCGTCCCGGCGCAGCATATTTTCAATGACGCTCACGTCTCCTGCAATATCCATGGCCTCCGCCCGATACAGCTTGTCGAGCTGCTTTTCGTAGCCGGCCACCAGGGTGTCCGCAATGCCCTCGATGTCCAATTTGGCCTTCGCCATGTTCTCCCCGGTCACGCCCTGGGCCTCTATGCGGGCATAGGAGTCCAGCAGCTTTAGGGTGGTGGGGAGGTAATAGTTCATGAACCGCTCGATCTGCGGTTTTTTCTCCGGGTGGGTCTCCACCTCTGCGAAGATGGATTCGGTCAGCGCCTGCATCCGGCGTATCTTCTCGCTCATGACCTCGTCCTCAATCTCCACATCCGCGTGGCGAAGGCGCTCCACATATTGCTCGTATTCCGTTTGGCTTGCCTGCCGGGCCTTCTCCTCTTTGGCGGATTTGGCCTCGTCCTCCTGGCGGTATACGTCGCGCATATCCTCAGGCCGGATGACCAGCAGGCCCCGCTGGTGGTCGATATAGGCCCGAGGGCCGAAAAAGCCCCGGTCTATCATCTCCGACAGGAGCTTTTCGCCCTCCGTGTCCTTGAGACCGAGCGTGCTGATAACGTCGGCAATGCGGACGATGCCCCGCTGGCCTGTGACGGCCTGCACCTGGCGGAACTGGGCCTCCTTTTTCCGGCCCGCGCGGGCGGAAAACAGTAGTGCCCCGCCGCCCAGTATGACGGCGATGGAGCTTAGCGTGCCCCAAATGGTATAAGTATCCAGCAGGCATATGGCGCCCAGCACGGCCAGTATCCAGCCGAACACGCGCTTGGGCCTGCCGCCCGCGTCCGCATGACGGATTCCGTCCGTTCCCGGCTTTGGCTGGGACGATGTTTTGCCGGACTGGGCGTGATGGCTTTGCCCGGCAGATTTTCCCAGGCCAGTAATGCTTCGCAGGATGCCTCCGGTGATGTCTGTCCCGACGGCATTGCAGATGGTCAGCACCAGACCGATAGGAAAGCAAGCGAAGATAAGCCCCACGTCGATGATCCAGGCCAGAATGTCTATGACATCATCATTCTGGCGGTTCGGCGGAGGAGTGTTTGGCCCCGGCCCCGGCGAGCGGGTGTCGTAGCTGTTGTCAGAACGGTAATTGTTTGAATTGTAGTCGTTGTTATTCATAATGTGTTCATTGTATCACAACCCAAAGAAAAGGAAAAGGCCCAAAAGCGATAAAATCAGCGGAATATCAGCCATTCCGCTCATAGCAATCCCCGCCGCAGCTATAAGCGCGGCGGGGATTGGAATCTAATATGTTCAGCGAGCCGCTATTCACCGGCAAAAATGTTTTCATAATCCTGCTTTTGGTGATAAATTCCATCTATTATGACGGTTCTGTCATGTATGCGGTACAGCATGATATATTGATGTCGCTTGAAGCTAATAATACGGTAGCCAAAATCCTTTAATTTTGGGTGTTTGCAATATGGGAGACTTCCGGCCACAGAGGATAGCTGTGCTACGGTCTCCATTGCGTCCTGGTAGACACTTTTGGCGGCAATATTGTTTGAAAGGGTGCAGGCAATATAGCTGACACAGTTTTGCAGCTGCATTCGTGCCTTGGGCGTGAAAACAACTTCAAATGAATCCATGACTTATTCCTATCTCTCTAAAAACATCCTCTGCGGGGCGGCACTCACCCCGCTTGGCCTGCTCGCGGGATTCCGCTAAGTCAGCCAGAATTTGTTCTGCTGTCAGCGGGGCAAACGGATCGGGCTGGGTGTCGGCCAGGAGGGACTGGGCAAATTCCAGCACCTTCACCTGTGAATCCTCCGGCATTAGCTTCATCATGGACACGGTGGATTCTATGGTACTCATGAAAACACCTCCTTCGGGCTGTGAAAGCAAAAATCCATAAACATATTATATACAATGCGGCGCACAAAATCAAGCGCGCAGCCTCGGCGGGAAGGCGTCGGCCTGTCAGGTTATCTCTATCGTCCAGGCGTTTGTATAGGTTTCCCCGCAGCCGAGACCTATCAGGTCTGACTGGCAGGACAGATCCTCGATGATTCCGTCCCGGGAGGGGAGAGATGTCCACGGTTCTATGCAGACGTAGGGCGCGGCGGTTTTTGGCGCGTGCCAGAAGCCTATATACATAAAGCCCGGGCAGCGCACGGTCACGCTGCGCCGCCCCTTGGGACTTGCAAGCGTCACGGCTTTTGGCGCGTGCTTGAGTATCACCGCGTCCTGGTCAAACAGGTCGTGGCGGAGCCATATCCGTTTGCCGTCCTCCAGCGGATAGGGCCGCTCCTGCCCCGTCAGAAAGCAGGTGTCCGAAAAGCCGACTCGGTATGGTTGGGATGGGCGGTCAAACTCGAGGCAGTAGTCCTCGAACGCCAGACCCGCCTCCAGCGGAACGCGAAAGCCGGGGTGCCCGCCCAGACCGAAATACATACGGTCGGCGCCGGTATTTTTCACCGAGGCTGTGACGGTCAGCGTCCGGCCCTGGAGCGTATAGGCGATGTGGTAGAGGAAATCGAAAGGGTACTGCGCCCGGGTCTGTTCGCTGCTCTCCAGGCGAAAGACCATGCTGTCCGTCGCGGCGGGCGGCTCCATCGTCAGGGTATGATATTTGACCAGGCCGTGCCGCTTCATGTGATATAGTCTGCCGTCCAGGGTGAAGCTGTCGTCCGTCAGGCGGGCGATGTAGGGGAAAAGATTCGGCGCCCGTCCGCTCCAAAAGACCGGGTCTCCCTGCCAGAGATATTCCGTGCCGTCCGCACCCCTGACAGACCGCAGCTCCGCCCCCGCGTCGCTGGCGGTGACGGTCAGGTATTCGTTTCTTATGGTGTATTCCATAACGCTCTCCTTTGTTTATTGCGGCTCTTCCGGCTCCTCATTAAGCCGCTTTACATATTGGAATAGGTCTATATCTGCCTGGGCACATTTGTCCAACAGGCTTTGCCGGGCCTGCGCGGGGAGATGAAACAAAAAACGCAGGATAGGCAGCTCTATAGCACAGAGAATTAGGGCGAAAATGGCGGCATCCAAGACCTCGGAGGTGAAAAACTGGCTGATAATCATGGCCAGCAGGAACAGAGACAGGGCAATCATAGCTATGCGAAGCTGCCGCGGCTCCTTTTTCAGCTTTTCCATGTATTCCTGTGGGGAGATTTCAGGCTTCCCTTTTTTGGTGCGGTATTCGTTCCGCTGCTCATATAGGCGCACTAGCTCGCGGGCCAGGCGCTCCTCCCGCTGGGCGCGGGCATCCTTCCGTTTGGAAATTTTTTCCAGATTGCGAAGATGGCCGGTTTTGCGCCAGTGTCTGACGCGGACAGTCAGAAAATAGCACAGCACATACCCGCCGGAGACAAGCAGCACCGCCAGAGACGGAATTTCCAGGCTGACATTTGGGAAGGCGAACCAAAACAGGACAATGCTCCCGATGCTCAGCAGCACGGTAAGATAGACAATCCAGGTGGACATACCCTTCCAGCGGAAAAACAGAGGTTTGAGTATGGTCAGTCCGAGAATATCCAGAAGAAGCCCCGCCGCCGTGCCCACCATATAGCCCGCAATATCTGTCCGCGCCTGAAGGAGGCTGTCGCCAGCGTTCAGGCTGACAAACAGGGCGATAAGCTCGATGACAAAAACGCAGCAGAAGAAATAGTATTCGCTCCGAAAATAACCCTGCATCCGGTCGCGATTGGTCACGCCGCTGAAATACTCCTGACAGAAGCTGTTGATGTCCTCGCCTACAATTTGGGTCACTGGCCTTTGCTCCGCCTGGGCGGTCAGGAGAAGCTCACCCAAATCCTCCAACCCCTCCGTAAAGGAGGCTGTGTCGATATTTATCACCAGACCATACAGCTCCGCTTTTTTGAACGTTTCCCGGTATTCGCCCTGGAGCATGGACTTGATTTCCTGGTAATTCATTCCTCATTCCCCTTTTTCAAAATCGAATCCGCACAGGCGGTGACATGGTTGTAGCTCTGGCGAAAGGCCGCGAGGTATTCAGTGCCGCTGTCCGTAATGGAATAATACTTGCGAACGGGGCCAAGAGGGGAGCGGCCCTTTCTGCACTGGATATAACCGCCGCGCTCCAGGCGGGTCAGAATGGGGTAAAGCGTTCCCTCCAGCAGGTCGGTGAAGCCATGGGCCGCCAGGTCTGACAAAAGCTGATAGCCATAGGTCTCGCCCTGGGAGATAAGGGCCAGAACGCAGCCCTCCAGTATTCCCTTCATCAGTTGAGCGTCCGCCAGTTGGCTCACCTCCCTTTTTATACTATTATGCAAAGCATAGTAGCTTCTGGCGTCAGGATAACACAGGTACTGTGTATTGTCAAGTAGCTGTTTAGCTTTTTTCCCGTCTTTTCAGATGGGTGATTTTGTGCTATGATAAGAACACTGTAAAAAATCGGGAGCTTTTGAGGCTCCGCTTTGTATAGCGAGGGGACTATGTTCAAATTACTCAAGCAGCAGGAGGGCCACGCCCGGCGGGGGGAGCTTGCCACGCCGCACGGGACGGTGCAGACCCCGGCGTTTATGAACGTGGGGACGGTGGCGGCCATCAAGGGCGGGCTTTCGGCGGCGGATTTGGAGACGATCGGCTGTCAGATAGAGCTTTCCAACACCTATCACCTCCACGTCCGGCCAGGGGACGAGCTGATAAAATCCCTGGGCGGCCTGCATAAATTTATGACCTGGGACAGGCCCATTCTGACGGACAGCGGCGGCTTTCAGGTGTTCTCCCTGGCGGGACTGCGGAAGATTACGGAGCAGGGGGTGGCCTTTCAGTCCCATGTGGACGGACGAAGGCTGTTCATCGGCCCGGAGGAGAGTATGCGCATCCAGGCCAATCTGGGCAGCGACATCGTCATGGCCTTCGACGAGTGCGTGAAGATTCCCTCGCCTCGGGAATATTTTGAGTCCTCCTGCGCCAGAACCTATCGTTGGCTGGTGCGCTGCAAGGCGGCGCTGGCCCAATATGACCAGGAGCCGGACGCGGTCAATCCCGGACAGATGCTCTTTGGCATCAACCAGGGGGGCATATACCACGACCTGCGGTGCGACCACATGAAGGCCATCGCGGAGCTGGATCTGCCGGGGTACGCCATCGGCGGCCTGGCCGTGGGGGAGACCGCCCAGGAGATGTATGACACCATCGAGGCGGTGGAGGAGTATATGCCGAAGGACAGGCCCCGCTATCTGATGGGCGTGGGAACGCCTGGGAACATCATTGAGGGCGTCTGGCGCGGCGTGGACATCTTCGACTGCGTCATGCCCGCCCGGAACGGGCGGCACGCCCATCTGTTCACCAAGGCCGGCATCATCAACCTGAAAAATGAAAAATACGCCCTGGACGAGCGGCCCATCGACCCGGAATGCAGCTGCCCCGTGTGCCGCCGGTACAGCCGGGCCTATATCCGCCATCTGTTCAAGGCGGAGGAGATGCTGGGCCTGCGGCTGGCCGTGATGCACAACCTTTATTTCTATAATAACCTCCTTTCGGAGATACGGGCCGCCCTGGAGGAGGGAACTTTTGCCGCTTACCGGGCAAAATATGTGAATCTGCTTGACACAAGGATATAATTAATTTTATAATAGAGACAATATTTTTGGAGGTACAACGAATGAAACTCAAC
>JAJBVW010000130.1:2826-12261 GCA_020866945.1 Oscillospiraceae bacterium | reverse complement strand
TAGATATATTAATAACAAAAAATTTCCCAGCGCATCTTGAATTGGCGGGTTTGTTCATTGACAGGGTTTCCTCTCCCGGCGTATAATATAAACAATTTGAAGATGAGGAGCGTTGATTATTATGGCAGATTATAAAAAGCTGTATATGCAGTATATGGACGAAAACGGCATCAAATACAAGGATGTCAAGGAGCATGTTGTGCGGGTGACATACGGCGGCGACCACCTGAACTCCATCCCGGTCTATGTGTTTTTTGACAAGGACAACGACCCCATGGTGAGCTTCAGGTGTTGGGAAATCGCAAACTTCAAGGAGAAGCCGGAAAAGGGCATCGAGACCTGCAACAAGCTGAATTCGGAATATCGCTGGGTCAAGTTCTATATCGACAACGACAGCGACGTGATCTGCCAGGCCGACGCTTATATAGACGAGAACACCTGCGGGGAGATTTGCCGGAAGATGGTAAGCCGCATTATCAGCATAGCGGACGACGCCTATCCCGTTCTCATGAAGGCCCTCTGGGCGGACTGAAAATCGTCGTTTACCGGAAATAAAATGGGCTGCGACCTGCGGGCATTGGCTTACAGGCCGCGGCCCATAGCTTTTGGTTTTATATATGATTAAAATGGTGTGAATGAGATGAAAATAAACCCCCTATATCGCGGCATTGTCGGCACATTTTTAATGCTGCTCCTCGGCTCCATGTACGCATGGAGCTACTTTAAGGTATCCCTGGGCGAAGCCTACCCGGTCTGGAGCCAGACCCAGCTTACGCTGAACTTCACCATCCTGATGATCTGCTTTTGCCTGGGCGGCCTGGTCGCCGGGAGTATGCTCAGCGGCCTGCACAAGCAGGTGCAGGTATGTCTGGCGGCTCTTTTGGTGGGCGGCGGCTATTTGGGTGTCTCTCTGCTGCCGGAAGCGCCAGATCCGGCGCTGGTGCAGCTGTATATATGCTATGGCGTGCTGACAGGACTTGGCACGGGTATCGCCTATAATGTGGTGCTTTCCAGCATTCAGCCCTGGTTCCCCCAGGCTTCCGGGCTTATCTCCGGCATTTTGCTGATGGGGATGGGCTTTGGTCTCTGCTCCTGGGGAGCCTTGCCTCCGCCGCGCTGAAGGTGCTGTCTCTGCCGATGACCTTCCGCCTGTTTGGGATTGGCGCGCTGGTGCTTCTGCTTGTATGCGCCCCGGTCATAAGACCGCCCAGGCCGGAGGAGCTGACCGTATCGTCTGAGGGACAGGCGTCCGCGCCCGAGGCGTATTCCTATAAAACGGCGGAAATGCTGAAGCGGCCGACTTTCTGGCTGTATTTTATATGGAATATCATGCTCTCCGCCGGGGGGATGCTGGTCATCAACTCCGCCTCCTCCATCTCCGTGTTTTATGGACTGAGCGCCGTGATCGGCCTTGTGGTGTCCGTGTTTAACGGCCTGGGGCGGCTGGCAATCGGCAGCTGCATGGATCGCCTGGGCTGGAAGAAACCCATGTATCTGAATAATGGAATCCTGCTCTTCTCCGGGGTTCTTCTGCTGCTGGGAGACCGGGCGGGAGCCGGTCTTATCGTGCTGGCAGGTATGCTGGCCATGGGCATCTGCTATGGCGGCGGCATTACCATCTCCGCGTCTCTTATCCGCTCTCTGTACGGCCCGGCGCATTACGCCGCGAATTTCTCCGTCTGCAACCTCTGCGTCATTCCCGCGTCCATCCTCGGCCCGATGATTTCCGCCTGCCTGCAGGACGGCTCCGGCGCCTATCTCTCCACCTTCGTGATGGTGCTGGTCATCGGCCTGGCGGCGCTGGGGCTGAACGTGTTTATCCGCAGGCCCTGAGCCGGGAGACTGTTCGCAAAAATCATTGACAAACGGCAAAAAAAGTGTATAATAAATTGGCTTGACCATCGGCCAGGCAAAATTCCTTGCTCCTGAGGATATATCAGGGGCCAAATGACCAGAAGGAGGTGCTCAAATGGCTAAGACAAGCGAAAAGTACGAGTGTATGTATATCATCAATCCCAACCTGGAGGAAGCGGATCGTACCGCCCTGGTGGAGAAGTTCCGTGCGCTTGTGGAGCAGTATGGCACAGTCGATGAGATGGAGGTTCGTGACAAGCAGAAGCTGGCTTACGAAATCAACTACATCGGCGAGGGCTATTATGTTCTCATCAAATTCACAAGCGAGCCGTCGTTCCCGGCGGAGCTGGATCGTGTGCTTGGCATCACGGACGGCATTATGCGCAGCCTTATCACCCTGCGCGTGGACTGAGCGGAGGTAATCTGAGAAATGCTCAACCACATTGACCTGATGGGCCGCCTGACCCGCGACCCGGAGCTGCGCTACACCCAATCCAACACCCCTGTGGCCACGTTCACTCTGGCGGTGGATCGGGATTTTGCGGACAAGACCACCGGCCAGCGCCCCACCGATTTCATCGACTGCGTGGCCTGGCGGCAGACCGGGGAATTTGTCTCCAAGTATTTTTCTAAGGGCAGCATGGCCGCCGTTTCCGGCCGGCTGCAAATTCGGGACTGGACGGATCGGGAAGGCAACAAACGCCGCTCCGCGGAGGTCGTGGTGGACAACGTCTACTTCGGCGAGAGCAAGCGCCGAGACGGCGCTCCCCAGACCGGCGGTTATAACAACGGCGGCTACAACAACGCCGGCAGCTATAACAGGCCCGCTCCCGCGTCCTATGGAACGCCCACCGGCGGCAGCGCCTTTTCGGAGCTGGACGACGGCGACGGCGAATTACCGTTTTGACACTAATCGTCTGTTAAAATAACCATTTTTAACGGGAAAAGGAGGATAGCATATGCCTTACGATAGGGATAACCGGGGCTCCAAGCCCCGCAAGCGCAGAAAGGTATGCCAGTTCTGCGTAGACAAGATGACCCATGTGGACTATAAGGATACCGCCCGCCTGCGGAAGTATCTGTCCGAGCGGGGAAAGATCCTGCCCCGCCGCACCACCGGCACCTGCGCCATGCATCAGCGCCAGCTGACCGAGGCCATCAAGCGCGCCCGGCAGATAGCTCTGCTGCCTTACGTGGCGGACTGACACCAATGAAGAAAGCCGCATCAGACCGTCTGGTTCTGATGCGGCTTCTTTGATGGAAATTTTCCTTGACACAGCTTCAAAACCGTGCTATCATATGAAACTGTTCAAAGACAGCAGGCCGCCTTCGGGCGTAAGACCCGCCGAGGACATCAGATGAATCGCTTATTACTGCATCTTTCTGTGTGTCGTTGTCTCTTTGGACAAGGACATTTTTTATTTCAGGAGGTGAAAAACCAATATGCCAAGCAAAGCCATACTTTCTGAAAAGCAGGCCATCGTGGAATCTCTGGCTCAGCGGCTCCAGGCCGCGCAGGGCGGCGTTTTGGTGGACTATCGCGGCATCAACGTGGCCCAGGACACCGAGCTTCGCCGGAATCTGCGTGCAGAGAACGTGGAGTACTCCGTCGTGAAGAACACTCTGACCCGTCTCGCCATGACCCAGGTGGGTCTGGACAGCCTGACGGATCAGCTCAACGGCACCACGTCCCTGGCCACCAGCGCGGAGGATCCTCTGGCTCCTCTCTATCAGATCACCGAATTCAGCGAAAAGATGGGCGACCTGTTCACCATCAAGGGCGTTTTCATGGAGGGCAAGGTGCTGGACGCCGCCGAAACGGCGGAGCTGTCCGGGCTGGCCTCGAAGGACGCGCTGTATTCCAAGGTACTGGGTACCATGCTCGCTCCCATCACATCCCTGGCCGTCGTACTGGGTCAGGTACTGGAGCAGAAGGGCGGCTCCCCCGCAGAGGAAGCCCCCGCCGCCGAATAATCATTCGGCACCCCTATTTTTTACTAACTACTTAGGAGGATATGTTTAAAATGGCTAGCGAAAAAGTTACCGCCATGATCGAAGAGATCAAGGCTCTCAGCGTTATGGAACTGGCTGAGCTGGTTCACGAGATCGAGGATGTATTCGGCGTTTCCGCCGCTGCCGCCGTGGCCGCTCCTGCCGCCGCTGCCGGCCCTGCCGTCGAGGAGAAGACCGAGTTCGACGTGGTCATGACCGACTTCGGATCCGAGAAAATCAAGGTCATCAAGGAAGTCCGCGCCATCACCGGCCTGGGCCTGGCCGAGGCCAAGGCCAAGGTGGAGGGCGTTCCCGCCACCATCAAGGAGCAGGTCTCCAAGGACGAGGCCGAGGCCCTGAAGAAGCAGCTCGAGGACGTGGGCGCGAAGGTCGAGCTCAAGTAATCAAAGCAGCTTAACAAAAAATGGGGCGCGTTTTATAACGCGCTCCTTTTTTGCGTACCGGCCCGTATATAGCAAAAGACCCGAACCCAAAGAGTTCGGATCTTCTGATTGGCACGGCATGAGGGATTCGAACCCCCGGCCTTCTGGTCCGTAGCCAGACGCTCTATCCAGCTGAGCTAATGCCGCTCGTGTCGCTCGCGCCAAAGTATTGTAGCACAAGCCGAACCAGATTGCAAGAGGGTTTAGAAAAAAATATATTTTTTTCTAAACCCTCACAGGGAACACAGGGAAGGCTTTCCCTCAAAAGTGACTTTTAAAATCCTATGCTGCCGGCCACGTTGTCCATCACATCGCCCATGGATTTGAGGGCTTTGCCGATGTTCATCTTCTTTTTTCGGGGCGCGGCTGCCATCCCCACCATGGAGCCGACCATCAATCCGACCCCGATACCCTTAAAAAATGACATTTTGTTCATACTTTACCCCTCTTTCACCGCTAGTATTTCCCGTCTTGTTGTGATATATTTAATACATGAAAAATTTTCAGGGGTCCGACGGCCCCTTGAAGGAGCAGACCATGATTATCAGTATTCTGGCCGTGGGGGACGTTTGCGGCGCCCCTGGGCTTACCTTTTTGGAAAATCGCCTGCGCACCGTCCGGCGGGAGCTGGGCGTGTCCTTCGTGGTGGTGAACGGGGAAAACGCCAATGTAGTGGGCGTGACGCCCCAGCAGTGCGACCGTATCCTGGCCGCCGGCGCGGACGTTATCACCCTGGGAAACCACACCTGGGTGCGCTGGGAGCTTCAGCCATACCTTGCGGACAACGTCCGGGTGCTGCGGCCCATCAACTACGCGCCCCAGTGCCCCGGGCGGGGCTTCGGGGTATACCGTACCCCCTTTGGGGAGATATGCGTCATCAACGCCCTGGGGCGCTTCACGCTGGACACCAACACCGACAACCCCTTTGTGGAGGTGGACTGCCTTTTGAAGGAGCTTGACCCCAAGCCCAAAATCATCCTGGTGGATATGCACGCGGAGGCCACCAGCGAGCGGCTGGGCATGGGATATTTTCTGGACGGACGGGTCAGCGCCGTGTGGGGTACGCACACCCATGTGCAGACCTCCGACGCGGACGTACTTCCCAACGGCACGGGCTATATCAGCGACCTCGGCATGACCGGGGCCTCCCACAGCGTTCTGGGGATTGACGTGGAGCAGTCCATCAACAAGTTCCTGGGCGATCCGCCCCGGCGCTATCGCTCCGGGAACGGCCCGGGAAAGATGGAGTGCTGTCTGTTTGACATCGACACGGAAACAGGCCGGTGCGTGAAGGCGGAGGCCATGCGGATTTTATGATACGGATTCTTCACGCGGCAGACCTGCACCTGGACTCCCCCTTTCAGGCCCTGGGCCGGGATCGCTCCGCTCAGCGCCGGGCGGAGCAGCGTTCCCTTCTGGAGCGCATGGCCGCCATTGCGCGGGAGGAGCGGGCGGACATCGCCCTGTTCGCCGGGGATTTGTTCGATTCAGACAACGCCTTTGCAGAAACGGCCCGGCTCATCGAGGCTGTGACAGCGGATATGGCCATTCCCGTTTTCATTGCCCCCGGCAACCACGACTGGTACGGCCCCCGCTCCCCCTGGGCGCGGCTGAAATTAGGCGACAACGTCCATGTATTCACGGAGGAGGCTATTGAGTGCGTCCCCCTTTCGGCGCTGAACGTGCGGATATTCGGCGCGGCCTTCACCGGCCACCGAAGAAGCCCACCTCTTGCAAATTTTGCCCCGCCGGAAAAAATCCCGGGGGTGACGGACATCCTGCTGCTGCACGGGGAGGTGGGAAGCCCGGACTCCCCCTACGGGGCCATCACTGAATCAGAGCTTGCCGCCAGCGGCAGGGACTATGTGGCCCTGGGCCACACCCACAGCTACAGCGGCCCCCGCCAGGCGGGGAACACCGCTTACGCCTGGCCCGGCTGCCCGGAGGGCCGTGGCTTTGACGAGACAGGCCAAAAGGGCGTCATCCTGGCCGAGGTGGAGCCGGGAAGCTGCCGCATTGAACAGCTCCCCCTTGACGGACGGCGGTATGAGGTGCTGACGGTAAACGTCACGGACACAGACCCGCTGACCGCCATCGAGGCAGCGATCGACCGGGACACAGCGCGGGATATATACCGCATACGGCTGACCGGTCAGGCGGAGCCGGCCCCGGACAGGGCAGCCCTGACGCGGGCGCTGGAGGGGCGGTTTTTCGCCCTGGAGCTGCGGGATGAGACCCGCCCTCCGCAAGATATTTGGGAGGGCCGCGAGCAGGACAGCCTGCGGGGCCTGTTTCTGGCCCGGCTTTGGAAGCAGTACCAAGCCGCGCAGGAGGAATCGGAGCGGGCGCGGATAAGCCTCGCCGCCCGGTTCGGCCTTCAGGCCCTGGAAAACGGGGAGGAACCGCCCCTGCCATGAGATTATATATAGGATAAAGCCATGAGAATCAAAAAAATGACCGCCTCCTTCGGGGCGCTGGAAAACAAAACGCTGTCCCTGGGGGACGGGCTGAACGTCATATACGCCCCCAACGAGAGCGGAAAATCCACCTGGTGTGCGTTCATACGAGCCATGCTGTACGGCATCAGCACCGCCCAGCGTGCCAAGCAGGGCCAGCAGCCGGACAAAATCAAATACCGTCCCTGGAGCGGCGCGCCCATGTCCGGCAGCATGGACATCGAGACGGCGGACGGCCCCGTCACGCTCCAGCGGCGGACAGAGCGGGCCAATCAGCCCATGCAGGCCTTTTCCGCCACTGTCACAGGAACGGACACCCCGGTGCCGGGACTGACCGGGGACTCCTGCGGCCAGACACTGACTGGCGCGCCCCGGGAGGTGTTCGAGCGCACCACCTTCATCCGCCAGGCCGGGCTGAGCGTATCCAACGACCCGGAGCTTGAAAAGCGCATCAACGCCCTTGTGACCGCCGGCGACGAGGAACAGTCCTATTCCCAGGCGGACAAACAGCTCCAGGCATGGCAGCGGCGGCGCAGCGGCAGGCGGGGCGCCATACAGGAGCTGGAAGCGGAGATGGCGGAAAATCAAACCGCCCTGGACAAAATCGCCCAGGCCGCTCAAACGGTAGAGGCGCTGGACAAATCCATCGCCGCCGCTGAGGAGGCCCAGGCGCAGGCCGTCCGGCAGATGGAGCAGGCCCGCGCCCAGCAGCGGCGGGACGCCCTGGGGGATATGTCGCGGGCGCGGCAGTCCGTCCAGGAATGCCAGCAGGCCCAGGCGCAGGCGGAACGGGACGAGGCCGCCGCCCAGAATGCCTTGGACGATTCTCCCTACGGCGATATGGGGCCAGAGGAGGCCCGTCGCCGGACGGACATCGACGCGAAAAACGTCCGGGAGCTTGAAAAGCTGGCCGCCAAGCTGCCCCCGCCCTGGATCGCGTTCGTGCCGCTGGCTCTGGGCGCGGTGGCGTTTCTGCTGGCTTTGGTGCTGCCCTGGCAGGCAGAGCTTATTGCCGCCGGCGGCATACTGGTGCTGCTGTTCGTCATGATGTATCTGCGGCTGCAAAACCTGAAAAAGGCCAAGGAGGACACTCTTGCCGAGCGGGATAAAATATTAAACGCCTACGGCGCGGACAGCCCGGAGGAAATGGAAAGCCTGCTGGCCGAATACCGCCGGCTGTGGGACGCCTGGCAGCGAGCCTCCTATCACCTGGAGGAAACAGAAAACGCTCTTGCCAAGGCCCAGGCCGCCCAGAAGGAGGCGGAAAGCCGGGCCATGGCGGGACTGGATTTCACCGACAGCGGCAGCAGCCCCGCCGCCCTGGCAAGCCAGGCCGTACAGGCCGGGCGGGAACGGCTGGACGCCCTGCGCCAGCAGCGGGCCATGGCCGTAGGGCAGGCCAAGGCGCTGGGCGACCCCATGGTGCTGCGCTCCGCGCTGGCGGAGCAGGAGCAGCGGCGGCAGGCCCTTTGGGAGCAGGACGAGGCTCTGGCCCTGGCCATCGAGGCCATGGAACAGGCTGACCGGGAGCTGCGGGGCCGCTTTTCCCCAAAAATTGCCGCCAAGGCGGCGGAGATGTTTGCCCGCCTGACCGCGGGCCGGTACGACCAGATTACTCTGGCGCGCGATTTATCCGCCCGGGCCAAGCGGACGGAGGATGCCGCCAGCCAGGAGGAGAGCTATCTCTCCCAGGGGGCAAGAGACCAGCTGTATCTGTCCCTGCGGCTGGCCCTGTGCGAGCTTGTCCTGCCGGAGGACGACCCCTGCCCCATTATTTTGGACGACGCACTCGTCACCTTCGACCAGCCCCGTCTGGAACAGGCCCTGACCCTTCTCAGGGAGCTTGGCGAGACGCGGCAGATTCTTCTTTTCTCCTGCCAGGAGCGGGAGCTGCAATATTTTGCGAACGACCAGGCGGTCACGGCAATACGCCTGTCGTAAATAAATAATCCCATTTTTTCAGAAAGAGAGCGTTATACCATGGAAAAACAAGCCAAATCCAAAAAGACATCATTCAAAAAAAACTTTGCCCTGGTGCGGGCGCTGATTGCGGTGATCCTGGCGGTGGTGCTGCTGGCCGTCAGCGGCTTCGCCGTCATAGACCTGATTGCCGGGCCGACGGAGGTAACGGACGGCTCGACCCTCACGGCGGGACAGTATGTGCAGATTGACGTCAGCTACGTCATGGACATCATCGGCTCCGAGAGCGACGCCAGCGGCAACGTGGTGGCCTATTACGCCGTTGTCCCCGTGGGCAATCAGTTCGTAGCCGTCCGTTTCCCCGCCGCCCAGTATGACGAGTTTGAGGAACTGAAAACCGAGACCAACAACTATCTCACCGGGGCCAGCAGCTCCATGAGCTATCATATCCTCGTGTCCGGCCAGACCACGGACAACATCACCACCGTAGACCGGCTGCTGTCCCAGTGGTATGACGACAACAGCGAGTGGATGATTTCCTCCAGCGTTATCGCGGAGGTGGACAACGGATATACCTATCTCTGCGCCGTGACGGTGCAGGCCGACCGGGCGGGCAATCTGTCCTATGGCGCGGCGGTGGCGGTATCCATTATCGCGGCGCTGCTCATCGTTTATGCAATCGTTGAGCTGGTGCTGATTTTGGCCGGCGTCTATAACCCCAAGACGGCAAAAACGGCCAAGGCTCCCAAGGAGAAGAAGGAGCCGGCTCC
>JAJBVW010000130.1:0-2816 GCA_020866945.1 Oscillospiraceae bacterium | reverse complement strand
CCGCCGAGCCTGGGACGGCCGAGACGGAAGCGCCCGCCGCGACGGAGCCTGCTGCGGCGGCTGAGGCCCCTGCGGAAACGGCAGAGACCGAACCCGACCCGGAGACAGCGGAACCTGAACCCGCCGCCCCCGCGGAGAACGCTTTGGAGGATGCCGGAGAGAATGCCTGATTTTGCCGTCCCCTGTCTTTTCGGGCTGGAAGGCCCCGCAGCGGATGAGCTGCGGCGGATGGGGCTTGATAATGTTCGGGCCGAAACCGGCCGCGTCTGGTTTTCCGGCGCCGGTCTGGCCTGCGCCAAGGCGAACATCCGCCTGCGCACCGGGGAGCGTGTTCTGCTGCTGCTGGGCCGCTTTCCCGCCCGCACCTTCGACGAGCTTTTTGAAGCCGTCCGCGCCCTGCCCCTGGGGGACTATATCCCCCGGGACGGGCAATTCCCCGTGAAGGGACACTGCCTGGACAGTCAGCTTCATTCCGTGCCGGACTGCCAGAAAATCATCAAAAAAGCAGCGGCCACCGCCCTGGGCCGGGCCTATGGCGTTCAGTGGCTGCCGGAGAGCGGCGCATTATATCAGCTCCAGTTCGCCATCGTGAAGGATCAGGCGGAGCTGTATCTTGACACCTCCGGCGCACCGCTGTTTAAGCGGGGCTACCGTCCCGGCCATGTGGCTGCGCCCCTGCGGGAGACACTGGCGGCGGCTATGGTGGGCTTCGCCCGCTATCGGGGACGGGATGCGTTTTACGACCCCTTCTGCGGCAGCGGCACCATCCCCATCGAGGCGGCCCTGGCCGCCCATAACCGCGCCCCGGGCCTGAACCGAACCTTTTCCGCCCAGGAATGGGGGGATTTCGCTCCCAAAGCTCTGTGGCGTCAGGCAGCGGAGGAGACCCGCAGTCTGGAATATCCCGGCCCCTACCATATTTTCGCCTCGGACATCGACCCCAGGGCC
Source organism: Oscillospiraceae bacterium (assembly GCA_020866945.1). Classification (GTDB taxonomy): domain Bacteria; phylum Bacillota; class Clostridia; order Oscillospirales; family Oscillospiraceae; genus CAJOIG01. Next base: position 1,868 of record JAJBVW010000130.1, on the reverse strand, counting down.
GTGGCCCTGAGCCGGGAAAACGCCCGCCGTGCCGGGGTGGCCCAGGACATCACCTTCTCCGTGGCGGACGCTCTGCAGGCCCCCGTCCCGGCGGAAAAGGGCGTCATGGTCTGCAATCCTCCCTATGGCAAGCGGATGCTTGAGATTGACCAGGCCCGTTCCCTGTACCGGGCCATGGGCGCAAGACCCAAGGCCGAGGGCTGGAAACGGTTCATCATATCCTCCGAGCCATCCTTCGAGCAATTCTACGGCAAACCTGCCGATAAACGTCGCAAACTGTATAACGGCATGATACAGTGCAACCTGTATATGTATTTTTAACAGTAACACGGCTGGAAAATTATTGATTTGTGTGCAGATTACCAGTTGAAGAAAGCCTTTAAGTAGGTTATTATTTATACGTTAGCACTCCAAGGTAATGAGTGCTAACGTATAAAAATTTGTTTAAAAAATATTTCTATAGCTACAGGAGGCAGTAACATCATGACACTGAAACCGTTGGCAGACAAAGTTGTCGTCAAGCGCCTGGAGGCAGAGGAAAAGACCAAGAGCGGCATCATCCTCGCCGCATCCGCCCAGGAGAAGCCGGAAATCTTTGAAGTCGTGGCCGTTGGCCCCGGCGGCATGGTAGACGGAAACGAAATCAAAATGGAAGTCAAGACCGGCGACAAAATCATCACCGGCAAGTACAGCGGCACCACCGTGAAGGTGGAGGACGTGGAGTACACCATCGTGCGCCAGGGAGACATCCTGGCTGTGGTAGAATAACAGGAGGGAATCATCATGGCAAAACAGATTATTTATGGAGAAGAAGCCCGCTCCGCTCTGCAGCGCGGCGTTGACCAGCTTGCTGATACCGTCAAAATCACCGTAGGCCCCAAGGGCCGCAACGTGGTGCTGGATAAGAAATACGGCACGCCCCTGGTAACGAACGACGGCGTGACCATCGCCAAGGAAATCGAGCTGGACGACCCCTTTGAGAACATGGGCGCTCAGATGATCAAGGAGGTCTCCACCAAGACCAACGACGTGGCCGGCGACGGCACCACCACCGCCACCATCCTGGCCCAGGCCATCATCCGCGAGGGTCTGAAGAACCTGGCCGCCGGGGCCAACCCCATGGTCATGCGCCGGGGCATCAGCAAGGCCACTGAGGCCGCCGTGGCCGCCATCCGCGCCAACTCCCAGCCCGTGTCCGGCAGCGGCGACATCGCCCGCGTGGGCGCCGTCTCCAGCGGCGACGAGCAGATCGGCAAGCTGATTGCCGAGGCCATGGAGAAGGTCAGCCAGAACGGCGTCATCACCGTGGAGGAATCCAAGACCGCCGAGACCTACTCCGAGGTCGTCGAAGGTATGCAGTTTGACCGGGGCTACATCACCCCCTACATGGTCACCGATAACGAGAAGATGGAGGCCGTTCTGGACGACGCCTACATCTTCATCACCGACAAGAAAATCTCCAACATTCAGGACATCCTGCCCTGCCTGGAGCAGGTCGTGCAGGCCGGCAAGAAGCTGCTGATTATTGCCGAGGACGTGGAGGGCGAGGCCCTTGCCACCATCATCCTCAACAAGCTGCGCGGCACCTTCACCTGCGTCTGCGTCAAGGCCCCCGGCTTCGGCGACCGCCGCAAGGAAATGCTGCAGGACATCGCCATCCTCACCGGCGGCCAGGTGATTTCCTCCGACCTCGGCATGGAGCTGAAGGACGCCACCATTGATATGCTGGGCCGCGCCCGTCAGGTCAAGGTCACCAAGGAAGACACCATCATCGTGGACGGCGCCGGCGACGGCAAGGATATTGCCGACCGCATCCACCAGATCAAGAACCAGATCGAGGTCACCGAGAGCGAGTACGACAAGGAGAA
>JAJBVW010000049.1 GCA_020866945.1 Oscillospiraceae bacterium | reverse complement strand
GTATATGGCCCTGGATGAATATGGCCGCTCCACCATCCGCAACATATATCTGGACCCGGACACCTTTCTGCTGGTGCGCCGGAGCATTGAAAAGCCCCTGTACAAGGAAAAGCTGCGGGTGCGGAGCTATCACCGCTCCGGGCCAGAGGATCTGGTCTTTGTGGAGATAAAAAAGAAATACGACTCCGTCGTCTATAAGCGGCGGGTAGCCCTGCCGGACGAGACGGTGGAGGCCTGTCTGGAGAGCGGCGAGTCCCTCCCGATTCACAGCCAGATCGCCCAGGAGATTGACTACTTCCGCCCTCTCTATCCCACCCTGCACCCGGCCATGTTCCTGTCCTATGAGCGGGAGGCGTTTTATGAGCGCGACGGCGGAGATTTCCGCGTGACCTTCGATGAAAATATCCTCTATCGGGAATCCGGCCTGTCCCTGCAAGAGGAGCCGTCCGGCTCCCCGCTGCTTCAAAAGGGTCAGACGCTGATGGAGATAAAAACCGGCGCGGGCATCCCCCTTTGGATGACCCACTGCCTGACAGAAAACCACATTTTCCGCACATCCTTTTCCAAATACGGCGCCGCCTACGCCCAGGTGCAGGCAGCAAAAAAACAGGAGGCCATAGCATATGCTTGAGAACATTTTCCGGGGACTTTTTGATTCTGACACTGCCAGCGTCATCTCTGTGGGAGATTTTCTGCTGTGCGTGATCTGCGCGCTGGCCATCGGTCTGATTGCGGCGCTGATGTATATGTACCGCACGCGCTATACCAAGAGCTTTGTGGTCACGCTGGCCGTGCTGCCGGCAGTGGGCTGTGGGGTCATCATGATGGGCAACGGCAACGTGGGAACCGGCGTAGCCGTGGCCGGCGCCTTCAGCCTGGTGCGCTTCCGTTCCGCTCCCGGTACGGCCAAGGAGATTGGGGCCTTATTTTTGGCCATGGGGGCCGGACTTATCTGCGGCATGGGGTATCTGGCCTATGCCGTTCTGTTCACCCTCATTGTGGGGGCCGTGGGAATGGTCTACAACGCCCTGGACTTCGGGGAAAAGAAAAACGCCGCCCGCCATCGGACGCTGCACATCACCATCCCGGAGGATCTGGAATACACCCAGGTGTTCCAGCCGCTTTTGGAGGAATACACCTCCGCCTGGGAGCTGGAGCAGGTAAAGACCACCAACATGGGGAGCCTGTTCCGCCTGACCTATAACGTCACTATGCGCAGCAGCGACAAGGAAAAGGAGTTTATCGACAAGCTCCGCTGCCGCAACGGAAACCTTGAAATCAGTATGACACACCAGGCCACGACCCTGGGTGAGCTGTAAGCATCCACCGCTTCACAATCATTGGGAGGTTTTGAATATGGAGCATACGCATAAATATATACCGCATAAGCTATATAAAATTCTGGCCCTCGGTCTGGCGCTGACTATACTGACGGGCTGCGGCGCATCCGCCTCGGCAGATGAATCGAGCGCGGCGGAGACCGCCGCTGTCTCCGCCGCCGTGGAGGAAACAACCGCCGAGACCACTACGGAGGAGACTACTGCCGTTACCCTTGCCGCGGAGACGACCACTGCATCGGCTGACGATATGTTTACCGACCGGGATCTGCGCATCACCTATGACGAGAGCGAGAGCGTCTATATCACCCTTTCCGGGGACACGGCCTCCTGTGATTCCAGCGCCGTCAGCATATCCGGCGGCACCGTGACCATCACGGAGGAGGGAACCTATATCCTCTCCGGCACGTTGGACGACGGCATGATTATTGTTGACATAGACGACGCCGACAAGGTACAGCTCGTGCTGGACGGTGTTTCCATCACCAGCGCCTCCTCCGCGGCCATATACGTCCGCCAGGCGGACAAGGTGTTCATCACCACCGCCGAAGGCTCTGAAAACTATCTCGCAAACGGCGGGGAATATATCGACATCGACGAAAACAGCATTGACGGCGTTATCTTCTCCAAGGACGACCTGACCCTGAACGGGGCCGGTTCCCTGACCATTGAGGCCGCCGCCGGACACGGCATCGTCGGCAAGGATGATCTGGTCATTGCCAGCGGCACCTATACGATTACCGCCGCCAGCCACGGCATCCAGGCGAACGACAGCGTCCGCATCGTCGGGGGCAGCATTGCCATCACCGTCGGAAAGGACGGCATCCAGGCAGAGAATGACGACGATGCCGAGCTGGGCTTTGTGTATATCATCGGCGGATCCTTGACCATCACCGCCGAGGGGGACGGCATCAGCGCCGGGGCCTATCTCACTGTCAGCGGCGGCAGCTTTGACATCACCACCGGCGGCGGCAGCGGGGAGGCCCAGACCACAACTGGCTTCGGCATGGGCTTTGACTACTGGAACAATATGAGCGCCTCCGAGGAGGACAGCGGCAGCGCCAAGGGCCTGAAGGCGGAGGGCGACATCACCATTACTGACGGCGTTTTCACGATTGACGCCTGCGACGACGCCATTCACAGCAACGGAAACGTGACCCTCTCCGGCGGCACCTTCACTATCCAGGCCGGGGACGACGGCGTCCACGCGGACAACGCCCTGGTCATATCCGGGGGCGAGATCAACGTCTCCCAGAGCTATGAGGGCCTGGAGGGTCTGTCCATCGACATCACCGGCGGCGTCATTTCCGTCACTTCCAGCGACGACGGGCTGAATGCCGCGGGCGGCAACGACAGCAGCGGCTTCGGCGGCTTTGGCGGCGATATGTTTGCCGCTACGGAGGGAGCGTATCTCTCCATCAGCGGCGGCACACTCTATGTAAACGCAAGCGGCGACGGCCTGGACTCCAACGGCAGTATGTATATTTCCGGGGGCGAAACCTATGTCTCCGGGCCTACGGACAGCATGAACGGCGCGCTGGACTTCAACGGCGAGTGCGTTGTTACCGGCGGCATCCTTATCGCCGTCAGCGCCGGGGGCATGGAGGAATCCGTCAGCTCCACCTCCACCCAGGGGGTCATTACCGTGAGCCTCACCGCCCAGCAGGCGGGTACAGCCCTCTCCATCGCGGACAGCAGCGGCAGCGTCCTGGCCAGCTTCAGCCCGGACAAGAGCTACAGCACCGTTATCGTAAGCTGCCCTGACCTAACCGTAGGCGAGAGCTACACCATCACCGCCGGAACCGCTTCCACCACCGTTACCATGACGAGCCTTATCTATGGTTCCGCCGGTATGGGCGGCATGGGCGGCAATATGGGCGGCGGCAGAGGAAACTGGGCCAACACAGAGACCGGCGGCGCAGTCTCCGACAGCACAACCGGAACCATGCCGGACGCCAATTTAGACAGCGGCATGAACTATGACGGCGGCATGACCGGCAGTATGGGCGGCGCCTCCGGCGAAATGTAACCGGCCCCGTGCCGGAAGGAGATGATTCCATGACGGCCCATCAGTGGATCGCCCTGATACCGGCCTATGAACCGGGGCCGGAGCTGCCGGAGCTGGTGCATCAGGCCCGCCGGGCCGGCCTGGAGCCGGTGGTCGTGGACGACGGCAGCGGGGAAGCCTGGCGCGAGACGTTTGCCCAGCTGCGGGAGAATGCCGCTGTCATCACCCACGAGCGGAACCGGGGCAAGGGCAGGGCTATCAAGACCGGCCTTGCCTATATCCGGGAAAATTTCGCCGGCTCCTATGTTGTTGTTACCCTGGACGCGGACGGGCAGCACAATATCGGAGACGCCCTCCGGGTCTGTCAGGCCGCCCAGGAGCAGCCGGACGCGCTGATTTTGGGAAGCCGCACTCTGAACCGAAAGGACGTGCCCCGGCGCAGCCGGTTTGGAAACGCCGTCACCTGCCTGGTTTATCGGCTTGTTACGGGCCTTTCTATCCAGGATACCCAGACGGGCCTGCGGGCTTTCAGCAGCCAGCTTTTGCCGGAGCTTGCGCAGATTGCTGGGGAGCGGTATGAGTATGAGATGCGGGTGCTGCTCCACTGCGCCCGGCGGCGCATCCCCGTTCGGGAGCTGCCCATTCAGACCATTTATATCGACAACAACGCCGCCTCCCATTTCAGCACGGTGAAGGATTCCTGCCGGGTGTATGGGGAGATACTGAAATTTTCCGCCTCCTCCTTTACCGGGTTTCTGGTGGATTTTGGGCTGTTCAGTCTGCTGGTTTCCCTGACGGGCCGGCTGACCGTTTCCAATGTCTGCGCCAGGGCCGTCAGCGCCAGCGTGAATTTTACCATTAACCGCACGCTCGTATTCAAAAGCAAAGAGAAGCTGCTGAGCGCGGCGCTGCAATATTTTGCCATGGCCGCCGCCATTTTGCTGGCAAACACTCTGTTGCTACGGCTGCTGGCGGATGGCCTTGGCCTCAACCGCTATATCGCCAAGCTGGGCGTGGAGCTTGCCATGTTCTCCGTCAGCTATTTTGTACAGCGGAAGGTCATATTCCGCCGCCGGCCCAAGGCGCAGCCCCATCCCCAGCGGGAGACGAGGTAAAGCGATGCTTCGGAAAAAATATGCATGGGCCATATGCTATGGCATCCTGCTGACGGCCTTCACCGTCTATGTGGCCCTGGATACCTTTGTGATACGCCGCTCCTATGCAGTTGTGGAGGACAGCGCGGCCCAGCCTGTCCCCACCGCTGTTTTTTCGGAGACCGGCGCGGAAAGCGCTGCAAAGCAATCCACGGCAGAACCCGCAGAGGCGTCAGCAGAGGAACCTGCGGCCCAGCGAGCCTGTCATTACGGAAAGCTCCTACAGCGATGAAAACATCACCATCACCATCACGGAATACCGGCAGTACGACACCTCCATCTATGTGGCGGACGTGATAGTGTCCTCGGCGGAATACCTGAAAACCGCCTTGGCGGAAAACACCTATGGCCGGAACGTGACGGCCAAGACCTCTGAGATCGCCGATTCCGTGGGCGCGATTTTAGCCATCAATGGAGATTACTACGGGGCGCAGGAGTCCGGCTATGTGCTGCGAAACGGCGTCCTGTATCGGGCCGACGCTGCCCGGAGCCAGGAGGATCTCGTCATCTACGCCGACGGCACCTTTGAAATTATCACGGAGAGCGCTGTGACGGCGGAGACACTGCTGGCACAGGGGGCGGCGCAGATATTATCCTTTGGCCCGGCCCTGGTGGAAAACGGGATCATTTCCGTCACCTCGGAGGACGAGGTGGGCAAGGCCAAAACGAGCAACCCCCGCACAGCCATCGGCATAGTAGACGACCTGCACTATCTGCTGGTAGTCTCCGATGGCCGCACGGAGGAGAGCGCGGGCCTGACCCTGTATGAGCTGGCGGAATTTATGCAGTCCCTGGGGGCTGAAGCCGCCTATAACCTGGACGGGGGCGGCTCCTCCACCATGGTCTTCAACGGTGTGGTGGTCAACAACCCCACCTCCAGCGGCCGCACCATCAAGGAGAGGAGCGTGAGCGACATTGTTTATATCGGCTACTGAGTCCGCCCGCCTGACGGCGGCAAGGACTGCCTTCGTCTATCTGCTGGCCGCCGTGTTCTGCATGGTGTTTGGGGCGGTATATGAGCATTTCAGCCACGACGTCTATTCCTGGTATATGATTTACGCCTTCGCCTTCCCCCTGCTGGGGGGCGCACTGCCCTTCTCCGTCATGGCCCTGCTGGACGCCTGCCCCGTTCCCACCCGGCTGCCGCTGAATCTCTATCACTCCGGCATCGCTACGCTGACCGTGGGCAGCGTCTTCCAGGGCGTTTTGGAAATATATGGCACGACCAGCCGCCTCATGCGGGTATATTGGACAGCCGGCATCGCCCTTACCGCCGCCGGTGCCGCGCTCTATCTCGCGGGCCTTCTGTCCCGTAGGGACACAGAATGACCCAGCCCGCGGCAGGAGATGGCGTCTCCCGGAGCCTTGACAAAATCACATTGTCGTGATATGCTGAGTTTCCAAAACATGAGCGACTCATGGGTGAACTTTTCTGAGCTGCGGCCCATTTTTCGTCACACCGGCCTGCGGGCGGGTGGGGCGAATTTTTTTAGACGTTTCTTAGGGGAGAGTATGTGATGGAGCAGACGTTTATGAAGGAGCGACGGGTGCTGCCGCTGGTGGTTTCTATGTCGCTGCCAATGGTCACGTCCATGCTGGTGACAGCGCTGTATAATATTGTGGACAGCTATTTCGTGGCCAAAATCAGCGAGCAGGCCATGACTGCGCTGAGTCTGGTGTATCCCATCCAGAACCTGATAAACGCAGTGGCGGTGGGCTTTGGCGTGGGGCTGAATACGTCGGCGGCCTATTATCTGGGAGCGGGAGATTCAGAACGGGCCAGCGACGCGGCCTCCCTGGGCGTGAGCCTGAGCGTGGCGCATGGGTTGGTTCTGACTCTGCTGTGCGAGGCTCTGGCTCCCTGGTTCCTGGGGCTTTTCACCTCGGACGCCGCCGTGCTGGCCTATGGCACGGAGTACGCCGCCATCGTGGTGGCCTTTTCTGTCCCCATCACCGTGGGCATCACCTTTGAGAAGCTGTTTCAGGCGGAGGGGAAAATGACCGTGGCCATGGCCAGCATGATAAGCGGCTGCGTGGTGAACGTGCTTCTCGACCCGGTGCTGATTTTTGGCTTGGGGCCGATTCCCGCCCTGGGGATAAAGGGTGCGGCCTGGGCTACCGGCATCGGCCAGATAACGCCGCTGGCGGTGTATATCGCCGTGTATCTCGCAAAGCCCGCGCCCCTGCGGGTGCGGCTCCGGCGGGAGATGTGGAATGGCTCCCTCTGCCGCAGGCTCTATGCTGTGGGGATTCCGGCGGGGCTGAATATGGCGCTGCCGTCTCTGCTGATTACGGCCCTGAACGGAATCCTGGCGGGCTTTTCCTCCGCCTATGTGCTGGTGCTGGGGATATACTATAAGCTGCAAACCTTCATCTATCTCACCGCCAACGGCATTGTCCAGGGCATCCGGCCCATCGTGGGCTATAACTATGGGGCCGGAGAGTATGGCCGGGTGCATCAGACCTGGCGCACGGCCCTGGCCTTGACTGCCGCCGTCATGGGCGTGGGAACGGTGATCTGCATGGCCGCCGCCGGGCCGCTGATTGGTCTGTTTACCGAAAGCCAGGAGACCCTGGCCTTGGGAAAGACCGCCCTTCGCATTATCAGCCTCGGCTTTGTGGTCTCCTCCCTGTCCGTGACGCTTACGGGGGTGCTGGAGGGCCTGGGCCGGGGGAGCCTGTCCCTGGGCATTTCCCTGATGCGGTATCTTGTGGTCATCGTGCCGCTGGCCTATATACTCAGCCGCGTGTTCGGTCCCGTCGGCGTGTGGAACGCCTTCTGGGTGCCTGAAGCAATCACCGGCGCCGCCGCCTGGCTTCTGTATAGAAAAAAGGTGAAGCAGGAGATTCTTGCGTAACTATGCCCGGCACAGCTGGCGGTTATCTGTTTGCCGTAATCTACGGCTTAAATGCCGGGGCAGCTGTCGGGGAGGGGGCGAATGTCAACATTCCTTTTTCCGAAAAATCCGGACCGTCGGGGGAAACGCCAAAGCAAAGCCCAGCAGGGAGACGGCCAGGGCCAGCTTCATGGTCATGCCGCGGGGGATACTTGCTTGAGCTTCTGCCTGTGGGGAAGCTGAGACCGCTCCAAATACCCCTGGAACGTCTCCTCGTCCCACTGGGCGTACAAAGCCCCGCCATCACCTGGGAGAGCTGAGTCGCCGTCCAATAGGAAGGAAAATAGATGTCCACAGCCGATGCAAAAGAAAAGGGGGACTCTTGTGTCGGTTGTGGACATTCTGATGGGAAGATCTGTTTGTTTTGATGCGGACTGTGCTTTACCGCAGAGAGCGGCACTCGAGGTACCAGCGCTTGTCTAGGCTGTGTCCGACGGAAAAGCTCTTTTTGGGGTAGTTTCCGTATTGGGCGATATGGCTGAACAGCTCGCCCTTGTTCAGGGCGGGGAGGAGGATGGCGGCGCAGCCGGGTGTCTGGGCCATGGTGCGGGCCTCCGACTCGCCGTGGATGTAGTCCACTCGTCCGCCGTGATCCCGGATATAGGCGGCGCAAAAATCATCCGCTTCCGCCACCAGCAGGCCGGTGTCCAATCCGGACAGCTCCCGCACGAAGCTGCCTGCGTCCGTGCCGAACAGCACACGATGGATGGGGAAGAACTCTACCGCCGTGTCCTGCAAATTTTCAAGCTCCGCCAGGGCATACCGGCCGGGATGGTTCATCGGCGCGCCGGCGGCCTTCAGCTCCTCCCAATAATTTTTGGCGGCAGCTAGGCTGTGATTGCCGTCGCCCATGGCGAAAATGATTTCTCCCGGCAGGGCGTTGATGGCGTTTTGCACCGCCCGGGCCGAAGCCCCGGTGAGGCGTCTGCCCCGGATGTGGCCCGCCTCGCCGTACAGGTCGAAGTCATACAGCGTCTGGCCCGGCTCTGCCGCGTCAAAGACCGTGTTCTCCCGGTCGTCCATGAACAGCACGATATGGGGCATTTCCAGCGCCGTGCGCCGCCGCAGCTCCACTCTCGTGGGCAGACGTTCCGGCACCGTGGCCTCCGTGGAGCGGACGGGGGAGCTTGACCCCGGCGTCCAGTCGTAAGCCTCCAGGTCGAGCTTTCCAACCAGGCCCATTCTGACCTTTCCATTGGGGAGCGTTCGCTCCACCAGGATGTAGGAATCCTGGATTGCCTGGAATACATTCCTGGCCAGGTAATTTTCCATATTCCGGCACAGGGCCTGCTTCCGCTCCTCCACATCCGGCGCGTGGAGATAGGCCTCCGGCAGCATTAGCCGCAGGGCAGAGGGAGCCTCGCCCACATAGGCGCTCATTTCCTCCCAGTATTCCGGCTGTGCGGAGAACTGGTCGCAGGCGACCGCCGCCCATTTTGTCATGTCTGTTCCTGCTTCGGGCAGCAAAATGTCTGCCGGGGTGAAAATATCTTTCATAGCTCTATATACTCCCTAAATACGCTTCTAAAATCAGCGCGGCGGCCACGGCGTCCACGGTGGCCTTATGTTTTTTCTCCCGCTTGCCGTTGGCGTGGAGGATGCGGTGTGCGTCCACAGTGGTGCGCCGCTCGTCCCAGAATACCAGGGGGATGCCGCCTTTGGCCAGCATGGCCCCGAAGGCTCGAGCCTTTTCGGCGCGGGGGCCCTCCGTGCCGTCCATATTTTTCGGCAGGCCCAGCACCAGCGTGCCTACCTCTCTGGCCCTGGCCTCCGCCAGGATTGTCTCTGCCAGGGCTTCAGCGTCCCACTGCTGGATGACGAAGGTTTCCCCGGCAAGCAGACCCATAAGGTCGGATATGGCGATGCCCGTCCGCGCGTCCCCGTAGTCGATAGCCATTACTCTCACGTTTTTTGTTCCTTTCCCAGCGCCCTGACGACTGGCGGCAGCAGCAGAGCGTGTACGACCGCCTTAATAACATCCGCCACGTAGCGCCAGATGATATAAGGGGTGTAGGTGGCGAAGGCATAGTGATACACCTGGCAGTCCACCCACATGACGCCGGTGGTCAGAGTGGTGTCCGCCAAGAGAAACAGCAGCAGGGGCAAAAAAAGCCGCCTGGCGTTCTGATCCAGGCCATGGCGCTTTGCATAAAGCCCGGTGAGCAGTCCCAGAAGTGCGGGAGGCAGCATCCACAGTATTGTGGTGGCGGAGATCCCATAGGGGCCAAGAAGTTGGCTCAGAAAATTCCCCACCAGGCCGATAATCAGTCCATCTGCCGGGCCAAAAAGCATGGCGCCCAGAAGGATGGGCAGCCCGTCTAAAGACAGCTTGATTGGCCCAAGATTCAGGCTCAGATAGGCGGCCAGCACCACATACAGCGCGGCGCACAGTCCATCGGTCACAAGGCGTTTTGCGCTTTTATTCATTTGTAATACCTCCAGCGGATGCGGGTCGGACACCGCTGGCAAACGCCATTCGTCCGGGGGTCAACTTCCCATTCCCCCGGCACTTCACGCGCCCGGCCCTACTCTGTGATAGGGAGATAATACCATATCACCGAGAAAATTGCAACCGCCTGTTGTACCGTGCATAAAAATTGCCCGCCCCAGATGGGACGGGCAATTTGATTTTAATGCGATAATGGACTCAGTATTGCTTACTGCGTCAGCATTAATAGTGCTGGCCAGCGTCCTCAGGGCAACGCTCCAGGATGCCGGCAGCGCCCATGCCGCCGCCGATGCACATGGTCACGAGGGCGTACTTGCCGTCGATCTCGCGCAGACGGTCAAGAGCCTTGCCCACCAGGATAGCTCCGGTGCAGCCGAGAGGATGGCCCAGAGCCAGAGCGCCGCCGTAGGGGTTGACCTTGGACATATCCATGCCCAGCTTGTCGATGCAGACCAGGGACTGAGAAGCGAAAGCCTCGTTGATCTCGATGGTGTCCATGTCGGCCACGGTCAGACCAGCGCGCTCCATAGCCTTCGGGGTGGCATACATGGGGCCAAGGCCCATCATGGTGGCGTCGCAGCCAGCCACGGCGAAGCTCTTCAGGCGGGCGATGGGCTTGATGCCCTTGCGGGCGGCCATCTCAGCGCTCATCAGGCAGACATAAGCCGCGCAGTCGTTGGTCTGAGAGGAAGTACCGGCGGTGACAAGGCCGCCCTCCTCCTCAGGCACGAAGCAGGTCTTCAGCTTAGCCAGGCTCTCCAGAGAGGTACCCTCGCGGATGCCCTCGTCCTGGGTGCACCAGATCTCGTTGCCGTTCTCGTCCAGAACGGGGTTGCCGTCGTAGTCAGTCACCTTCACGGGGATGATGGAGGGAGCCAGCTTGCCGGCCTTCTGGGCAGCGGCGGCCTTGGCGTGGGAGTCAACGGCCATCTGATCCATCTGCTCACGGGTGATGCCGTAGGCGTGGGCAACGTTCTCAGCGGTCTGACCCATGCTCATGTAAGCGCCAGGATAGTTCTTGTCCAGCCAGCGGTCAGTGCAGGCGCCCTGGTAGGAGGGGAACACGTTGAAGGTCAGGCTCATGGCCTCCACGCCGCCGGCGAAGTAGCAGTCGCCCTGGCCCATGGCGATGGCGTTGGCAGCCAGCGCAACGGCCTGCAGGCCGGAGGAGCAGAAACGGTTGATGCTCATGCCGGAGACAACGTCGGGCCAGCCAGCGCGGTTGACGATGAGCTGGGACACGTTCATGGAGGTCTCACGCATCTGCATGGCGCAGCCGGTGATAACGTCCTCAACCTCCTCGGCCTTCAGGCCGGGGACACGAGCCAGAACGCCGTTGAGAACCTGGGCGCCGTACTCGATGGGGTGCATTTTGGCCATGGTGCCTTTGCGGGCGCGGGCGCACCCGCTGCGGCCATAGCCTACGATAACTACATCTCTTGCTTCCATTGGAATCAGATCCTTTCCGTATTGTATAATTTCAATATTGGGAATATACTAATAATTTACCCTAAACAGGCGCGAAAGTCAAGCCGTTTCACATCAATCGTAGAAACGCCCAAAGCCCCCGCGTCTATAAGGCGCCGGTGGAATTAATACTTGTACCAGCCCTCGCCGGACTTGCGGCCAAACTTGCCGGCGGCGTGCAGCTCCTTCATGCTCTCCGGGCACTCGAAACGCTCGGCAGCGCCCTTGCTGTCCAGGGTCTGGAGGGACTCGCAGACGTGGGGGAAGGTGTCCAGGCCGCCCATATCCATCATCTGGAAGGGAGGCACGGGGTGGTTCAGGCCGTACTTAATGGCGTTGTCGATGTCCTCCTTGGAGGCGATGCCGTCCTCATAGATGTGGATGCACTCCAGGAAGTAGGCGAACAGCACACGGTTGACGATGAAGCCAGGGGCGTCCTTAACCTTGACGGAGATCTTGTTCAGGCCGTCGCAGAACTCCTTGACGGCGGCGTAGGTAGCCTCGGCGGTCTTCTCGCCCAGGATGATCTCGACCAGCTTCATCAGGGGGACGGGGTTGAAGAAGTGCATACCGATGACGCGCTCGGGGCAGTCAACAGCGGTAGCGATCTCGGTGATAGAGATGGAGCTGGTGTTGGTGGCCAGAATAGCGTCGGCCTTGCAGGTGGCGACCATCTTCTTGAAGTAGTCCTTCTTCAGCGCGGGATCCTCGGAAATGGCCTCGATGACGATGTCGGCGTCGGCGATGTCCTCGAAGTTGCTGGTGCCGGTGATGTGGCCCTTGGCGGTCTCGGCGGCGTCAGCCTCCATCTTGCCCTTGCCGACCTGCTTGTCATAGGCGGCGCCGATTTTGGCGACGGCAGCGGCGACCTTCTCGCCGTTGCGGCCCCAGAGAATGACGTCATAGCCGCAGGCGGCGGCGTGCTGGGTGATGCTGGAACCCATGGAGCCTTGGCCCAGGATAGCAACTTTCTTGATCATGGTGGATTTCCTCCTGTTATATTG
>JAJBVW010000023.1:1179-12470 GCA_020866945.1 Oscillospiraceae bacterium | reverse complement strand
CCGAGGCCGCCGGCCGTGGCAGCATGCGCCCGGGCGGCGGCAGGCGGACGAAGGACAGCGAGATCGACCTTTCCGTGGGCGAGGGGCGGCACAAAAAGGTGGGTGACCCGGTGCAGCCGGGAGAGAGCCTTGGCACGGTTTACGCCCGCACGGAGGAGGAGGCCCGCGCCGGCGCGGAGCAGCTGACGCGGTGTTATGCCCTGGCCCCAGAAAAGACGGAGAGACCGCCCTTCATCAAGGGTGTCGTTACATAAAAGAGAAGGAGGAACACGACCATGAAAATGCTTATCACTGATGTATGGGAGCTGACCGGGCAGGAGCGGGACTGGCTCTTGGATCGGGGCATAGAGGTGGAGGTTTGCCCGGATGAGGCGCTGTATGAGGGAGACGCCTCCCAGTTTGAGCTTGTGGCCTGCAAATTTTTGTTCAGCTACACGCCCATCGAGCGCTTCACCTCGCTGAAATACATACAGCTCTATATGGCGGGCTTTGACCATGTGCCGATGGACTACATCCATGAGCATGGGATAGAGTTCCACAACGCGCGGGATGTTTACAGCATCCCCATCGCGGAGTTCGCCATTGGCGGAGTGCTGGCGCTGTATAAGAAATTCCGGGACTTTGACCGGGAGCAGCGCACCCGGCAGTGGAACGTCCGCCGGTACCTGGGGGAGCTTTACGGCAAGCAGGTGCTGATCGCCGGGGCCGGGAGCATTGGCGGGGCCTTCGCCAAGCGGTTCCGGGGCTTCGACTGCCATGTTACGGGCCTGGCCCGGACGGCGGGGGAGCGGGACGGCTTTGACCGGGTCTATGCCATGGATCGGCTGGATAGCTGCCTGAAGGACGCGGACATCCTGGTGCTGGCCCTGCCCAACAACCAGGAGACCCATCATATCATCAACGAACGCCGTCTGGCCCTGATGCCGCCGGAGGCCATTCTGGTGCACAACTGCCGGGGCGCGGTGGTGGACGAGCCTGCGCTTGTGGAGGCCCTCCAGGGCGGGCGGCTGGCCGGGGCGGTGCTGGATGTGTTCGAGACGGAGCCGCTGCCGTCGCAAAGCCCCCTGTGGGATATGGAAAACGTCATCGTGACGCCCCACACAAGCTACGGCGCGGAGAACAATCACCGCCGCATTATCGAGGTCATGAACCGCAACCTGCTATCCTCGCCCATCCTGGGCCTGCGGTAACAGCGGGCCTGTGGTCAGCGATACAAAAGATACAGCCGAAGGAGGGACGAGATGAGAGAGAAAAATCGGGCCATGGAGCTGTACCGCTTCGTATGCGCGGTGCTGATACTGTGCTACCACTGCTACTTTTTCGGCTTCCGGGGGCAGGAGGACGCGACATTCGTTGGGTTTTACCTGTTCGTGGAGCTGTATTTCATCCTGAGCGGCTTTTTAATGCTCCGCTCCATCCGCACCCATGTGACGCCCCAGCTCCGGCAGAACGCAGTGAACACCACCGTCCACTATATGAAGCGCCGGTGGCTGGCTCTGTATCCCCATCACCTGCTCTCGTGGATTCTGGTGGCGCTGGTGCTGGTGTTTGTCACGAAGGAAATGCACCTGCTGGATTTGATACAGATAGGCTGGACAGAGCTGCTACTGGTGAACATCTTCGGCTTCGTCCGGGGCTTGTCCATCAACATCGTCTGCTGGTACCTCAGCGCCCTGCTGTTCGCAAGCCTTGGAATATACTACCTGCTACTGAAAAATGAGGACGCCTATCAGAAAATTGCCGCGCCCATCCTGCTGGTCGTGCTGTACGGCACCCTGTTTGACCGCAAGGGGAGCCTTTCAAATACCATTCTGTTCACCCAATACGCACCATTCCTGGGATTTTACCGGGCGGTGGCAGACATCACGGTGGGCTGTATCGCATACCGGGTGTATGAGTGGATGGAGGACGTGGAAATACCCGGCGAGCCAGTCCTCGCAACAGTGCTGGAGCTTTCCATCATGGCCGCCTCCTGGTTTTGGATGTACAGACACGGCGGGGCCATAGATTTTCTGTTTGTGGTGCTGTTTTTTGCCTTTGTCATCAGCGTGTTCCGGGGGAAGAGCCTCTTTTCCCGCCTGTTTGACAACAGGCTTTCCGCCTGGCTTGGCAAGCAGAGCTATGCCTATTACCTCAATAATCTGGTGGTGGTGTTTCCGTGCCTGTATTTCTTCCCAGATATAACCATCAATCAGGCCTGTCTCATATGTGTCCCCGCCTGCTTTATCCTGTCCGTGATAACTACGGCCCTGATAGACCTCCTGCCGGGCCGGCGGGAACGATAACACAGCGGACGTACAATAAATAAGAACCTGTATTCATGGCGTCGGATGCCGGTGAATGCAGGTTCTTAAATTACCATAAAAAAACTGGACTCCACAGCTTGTGAAGTCCAGTTTTGCTTATCAAAATGCTGTCAGAGCGTTGCTCCTTGACATTTTAAATTTGGGTTTGGAATGCTGTGGCTATCAGCCCATCGCGCCCTCGACGATGCTGGCGGCGCCAGCGCCGCCGGCAGCTACGAAGTCATCCCAGGTGCTGATGCCCACGGTGGTGAACATCTGATCCCAGGGGCTGGTGGACTCGTCGATGTCGTCCCAGGACTCCAGGGCCATGACCTGCTCGGTGAACTCGTCCAGGTCGGGGGCGTTGCCACCAGCGGCCTCGATCAGGTAAGCCTGATAGTCAGCCCAGGTGACTTCGCCAGCGTCAGCGGTCTCAGCGGAAGCCTCGCCAGAGGCCTCGCCGGAAGCGGCGTCAGTCGCGCCCTGCTGCTCGGCCATAGCGTCCGCAGCAGCGCCCACATCCAGGGTGCCGTCGTCAGTCACGCCGCCGCCGACATTGGTGCCGCCGCCAACAGCTTCGAGAGTGCCGCCGTACTCACCGGCGGGGATAGCTTCCTCAGAGGGAGTCAGGGTCAGGGTGCCGTCCGCATTCTCGGTCAGCTCGCCGTAAACGGTAGCGCCCTCGGCAATGCTCAGGCTGGTGATCAGGGACTCCTCAGTGACAGTCCAAACACCGTCGGCCTCAACAACCACAGCAGCGGTGGAAGCGCCGTTATAGTAAACGATGTTCTGAACATGGCCCTGCAGGAAGTACTCGTTGATGGTGTAGTCGGTGATCTGGATGTAAGCAGCCTCAGCCGCGTCATCGGTTACGTTGCCTTCCGCGTCTACCAGGAGGTAGGCGATGTCGTCGCCATAGTACTCGATGCCCTCGATGGCCTCTTCGCTGTAGGCCACGCCCTTGATGGTGGAGGTCAGAGCGATGTCGGCGGTAAGGGTTGCGCCCTCGCCGATGGTGACGGTCAGGTTGTCGCCGGACTGGCCATAGTAGCCGGTGCCGTTGAGGATGTCGCCAACGTAATCGCCGTTGGTGAAGGTAGCGGTGACGGTGTTGCCGCCGGTGCCGGAGGTGTAATCAAAGCCCAGGCCGGGGAAGCCCTCGCCGGTAGAGGAGATCTTGCTGTCGCTGTAGTTTTCGTCGAAGCCGGTTTCAGCGGACATGGGGCTACCGCCGATACGGGAGTCGTCGTCGTTGTCCATCATCTGAATCAGGATGCCGGATGTGACATTCAGCTCGGCCTCGTCGAAGTAGTAAGCGCCGTCGGAAGCCTTGTAGAGGATAGCGGCCTCTTCCGCGTTGATGACGGTGCCGTCCTCGATGTAAAGACCGACCAGGCTGTTGTGCTGCATGAAGCCGAACACACCGTTGATGGTGGTCACGTTGCCCTCGCCCTCGACGGTCTCGATGAGATTGCCGTTGGCGTCATACAGGTCGATGGTGCCGTTGGAGGAAGCATAATGGCCCTCATTGGCGCCGGTGATGATGGCGGCATAGGTCACGCCGTTGAAGGTCGCGCCATAGTAATACTGGGTGGGGGTGCCGATGTAGTAAGCGCCGTAAGCGGAGCCATAGGCGTCCTCGTCATAGCCGAAGATGCGCCAGCCGGAATCAGAGCCGCCTTCGCTCTCAGACAGAGAGGTCAGCTCGGTGTCCACAACATTGATGATCATGTTGGAGCCTGCGTCGGTGGAGAGGATGCCCCAGGTCTCGCCGGCAACCAGGGTGGAATCAATGATGGTCAGGGTGGGGTTCTCACCGATCATGTTGACCACGCGGCCACCGCCGGTGATGCCCAGAGGCCAGGGGGGAGAGATCATGGCGTTCTGGTCAGCGCTGCTGTGATAGCCTTCCCAAGCCTCGGTCAGGGGGTCAGCGCCCATAACGGTGATGTCGCTGTCCTTGATGACGATGTTGGCGTTCTGGGAAACCACACCCAGGGTGCGCTCAAAGCCTTCGGAGTAGTAGGTCAGGCCCTCGATGGTGACGAAAGCGCCGTCATAGGCAACAACGGCAGTGCCCTGACCGCTGAAGTCGCTGGCCAGCAGGCCGTCGGTATCGTCGATGGCGACCTCAACGCCGGTGATGGTGGCGGAAGCGTCCTCGCCGTGGACATACACCGCAGTGTAGCCAGCGCCGGTGACGGTCTCGTCCAGCACCACAGCCTGATCCGCCTCGGTGATGTCAGTGCCAATATAGATGTTGCCACTGTCGTCACGGTTGGAGTAGTTGGTCAGGTAGGCGTAGTCGGAGGCGGTGAGCTGGGATACGTCCACAGTGATAGCCGTCTCAGGGATGGTGATGGCAACGGTCTCCTCAGCCTCCGCAGACGCCTCGCCGGAGGCTTCGCCGCTGGCGAAGGCGCTCACGGAAAGAATCATGCAAAGAGCCACGAGCAGTGCCAAAAGCTTGCTGAATTTTTTCATGGGTTGTTCTCCTTCCAAAAAGTGTGTCATGTTATGACGTTACAATAATAACCTAATTTAAATGAGATTTCAACAACAATCTTGCCGCTCGGAGATGTTTTTTTGGATTTTTTTCACGAACCTCCAATGGTAACTAACATGATTGTAAAGTATATGACAATAATTGTAATCTAAATAACAAATTTTTAATTTAACACTTGCATACTGTGAGGATTTCGGCTATAATACAAGCTACAGCGTGGTAATGCACGCAGGAAGATATTTTATGAAAGGAAGAATTCCTACTTATGAAGAAGCTCAGCAAATTGTTGGCACTGATCGTGGCTCTTTGCATGATCCTTTCTGTGGGCGCTTTTGCAAGCGGCGAAGCCTCTGGCGAGGCCTCCGGCGAGGCGTCTGCGGAGGTTGAAGAGACCGCTGCCATCACGATCCCTGAGACGTCCATCAATGTGGACGTGTCCCAGCTCACCGCCTCTGAATACGGCCCCCTGACCGACTACACCAGCCGTGACGACACCGGCAACATCTACATCGGCACCGACGTTACCGAGGCCGACGTGGAGGTCGTTCTGGATGAGACCGTCACCGGCGCGGGCTACACCGCTGTGTACGTCCACGGCGAGGATGCCTCCGCCACCGTTACCGGCGTTGAGATCGCCACCGACGACACCGACGGCCAGCTGGCCAGTGATTTCACCGGCCAGGGTTCCGTGTTTGTAGCTCATGACAGCGCTACGCTGACCATCGAGGACGCCTATGTCTACACCGAAGGCTTCGAGCGTACCGGCGTTATCGTGTCCGAGAACTCCAGCGTCATCGTGAAGGACTCCACCTTCATCGTCATGGGCGCTGACCCCCTGACCGAGGCCTATGACGAATACGTCAACAGCGCGAACCAGGACATCATGCTCTCCCCGCCGTGGTGCCTGGGCATCCAGGGCGGCGCCCGTGTGGTCAACATGATCGGCGCTACCCCCACCCTGACCGTTCTGAACTCCACCATGGTGGCCGGCGGCTGGGCGCTTCTGTCCACCGACTCCGGCTCTGACATGGTCATCAATGTTGTTGATTCCGACCTGTCCATCGTCTCCGAGTCTGAGGGCGGCATGGACTCCGGCTGGCGCATCTTCGGCTATGACGAGGACGCTTACGGCTCCGGCTATGGCGCTTACTACATCGGCAACCCCTCTCAGTACTACTATGGCACCACCATCAGCGGCGTGACCTATGCCGCCATCATCACCGGCGCTACCACCGGTGTTTACACCTCCTCCAACGGCGACATCGACCTGTATGACGCCAACGGCGAGCTTATCGAGACCGTCGAGGGCGAGGGCAATGTGACCACCATCAACGCTGTGTACGGCTTCATGCAGCACAACAGCCTGTCCGACGGCATCTATGTTACCGACGGCACCGTCATCAACGTGGAAGAGGCCGTTGTTCTGAACAAGGCCGCTGACGGCGACTACTACTTCGACGAGGCCGTTCTGAACTCCGCCTCCGGCATCCTCATCCAGATGGAGGACAATGACGACGACAACCGTATCGGCATGATTTCCATGGCCGAGGGTTTCAGCACTCTCTATGACGAGTCCAATGTCGGCGCTGAGGACGGCTTCCCCGGCATCAACTATGACTACACCTCCAGCTCCGGCGGCAACACCGTCACCGCTACCTTCACCAACGGCGATTACGTTGGCGACATCTTCAACGGCTCCGGCTATTACACCCAGACCGGCGACGACCTGGTCGTCACCATCGGCGAGGGTGCTACCCTGACCGGCGACATCGCGCTGACCTCCACCATCAAGGGCATCGCTTACAGCGCTGAGGCCATCGAGGGCATCGCTTACTACGGCGACGACATCACCTATGTCCTGCTGGACGCTGACGGCAACGTGACCGAGGACGAGTCCGAGGCCGCTTACATCCAGTTCAAGACCTACACCATCAACGAGTACTTCCTGCAGGGCCATGTGATGAACAAGGTCTACTACAACGGCACCTCCACCGCCTCCGTGGTCGTTGAGGCCGACGGCGTTTGGGTCGTTGAGGAAGAGTCCCTGCTGACCAGCCTGACCATCGAGGAAGGCGCTACCGTTTACGGCACCCTGACCGAGAATGCTGACGGCACCCTGACCCTGACTGCCTCTGACGAGGTCGTCGAGGCCGGCACCTACGGCACCATCGAGGCTGTCGGCGGCGGCACCAATGTCGGCGGCGGCGTGACCGACGACGGCGTCCTGGACGTCGAGGCCGCTGCGGCTGCTCTGGACGTGACCGACACCTCCGCCGCCGGCGCGGCTTCCGCCAACTAATCCGGATAAACCCTAATATGTAGCCTGGCCGCCGCAGACATTTGCCTGCGGCGGTCTTTCCTATAAAAAAACCTGCAAATATTTAACACTTTGTTCAACATAAATAGCCTTATGTGGTTTATGCTTATATCAAAGAAATAAGGTATAAGGTGATTGCATGAGGTTTAGACAAAGAATGGAACAGTTCATGTATGGCCGTTACGGACAGGACGAGTTTTCCCGGTTCCTGATGATTGCGGCTCTTGTGCTGTTCGTGCTGGCCCTTATATTCAATGGATACGCGGGAACGATATTCTATGCCGTAGCAGTAGCTGCCCTGGTTTACGATATGTTCCGCATCATGTCCCGAAACGTATACAAGCGCCAGCAGGAAAATCAATGGTACTTGAAGAAAAAGCGGGCGGTGACGGGCTGGTTCGGCTCGCTGAAAGACCGCTGGCAGCAGCGGAAGGAATACCGCTTCTTTCGCTGTCCCTCCTGCCACACGCTGCTGCGTGTGCCCAGGGGAAAGGGAAAAATCCTTATGACGTGCCGGAAATGCGGCCGTCGGTTTGAAAGGAAGACATGAATCCATACGACGTTTTAGGCGTGAAGCCGGATGCCTCGGATGAGGAAATTTCCAAGGCGTATAAGCGCCTGGCAAAAAAATATCACCCTGATCTGAACCCAAACAATCCTGCCGCCGCGGAGAAGATGGGGCAGATCAACCGCGCCTATGACGAGATTAAAAACCAGCGGGCGAACGGGGGAACGGCTCAGAGCAGCTCCGCCCATACCCGAACGGCCTACGGCGGCCAGCGCGCGGCCTATGAGAGCAGCGGCTACAGCGGCAGCGCTTCCGGCTCTGGCTCTGGCAGCGGCGGCAACGGCGGCTATGACGACCACTACGACATCTTCTTCCCGGGCCGTCATTCCTCCTCCGGCCGCCGGGGCAACAGTCCTATCTCCGTCATTCTGGCCGTCATGGTGGCGATTTTCCTGATACGCTTCATCCTGAGCGTGCTTTTTGGCGGGATCGGCGGTTCCTATTATGTAAACTACCAAAACGAACAGCCCAGCGGCTATTATATGCCTGGCTACGGATATTACCAGACCGATTAAGAAATTATGTCACCCAAGCCTCACCCCGCGGAATGCGGGGTGAGGCTTTTTTGCTTCGCCCTGCCAATCGCGGGGTGAAATTTTTTTTAAACTTTTTCTATCTTGTTCTTGACTTGACAATGTGCCCATGTTAGAATGGTCTTGAAATATAAAACACGTTTTAGAGGATTGAAATGATTCGTGTTGAAATCAGTTTTGCTAAATTTTTTTCAGGAGGAGAGAAGGATGAAAAAACAAACTGCGCGGCTGTTCACTGTGCTGCTGGCCCTGGCCCTGTGCCTGGGAGCGCTGTCCATTTCAGCGGCGGCCCTTGATGTGGGGGACACCTTCACGGACAGTACCAGCGGGCTGACGTTTGAGGTGACATCGGCATCTACCGTTAAGGTTGCGAGCGGGAGCTATAACAGCAGCTCCTACACGATTCCTTCCACCGTTACAAACGAAGGTGTTACGTACACTGTTACCGCTATAGGGGATGAGGCTTTTCGGTACTGCTCAAGTCTGACCAGCGTCACAATCCCCAGCACCGTGACCTCGATTGGCGAATATGCTTTTTATGGGTGCACGAGTTTGACGGTGACAATACCAACTTCCGTAGGAAAAAACTCCATAGGGAGTGGTGCGTTATACAATACGGCTTCCGTCATCGTGTTGGTGGCCTCGAACGATGACATTAGTAAAATGACCAGCAGCGGCGCAACCAACATAACCTATCAATACGCTGCCCCCACAAACGTCACCCTTGACAAAGATGGCAGGGCCGAATGGCAGTATATAACTGTGCCTGACGCACAAGTAGCGTATGCGGTAACGCTTTATAAGTATGACGAGTCAGAGTCAACGTGGACGGAGGTTGACAGCGGCGAAAAGACCTGGGAGTATGCTTATTACAATTTCGGCGAGACCATCATGGAACCGGGGGCGAGCTATTACGTCACTGTCACCTTTTATCAGGTGTCAGGAACAGGCACATACACAGTCGAGTCCAGCAGCACGGACTCCGATATTTTGACGATGCCGGCCGCAGTCTATTACACCATAACCTATGACGCGAACGGCGGCACTTTTGGCAACACGGATGAAATGCAGGATACCAGCGACGCAAAGGGCAATATTACAATCACCAGCGCAGTGCCGACCAGGGTTGATTATACATTTATAGGCTGGGCTTATGAGGAGAATGCTACTTCGACAGCCTGCTATTATGGCCAAGATGTGACGCTCACAGATCACACAACCCTTTACGCCGTCTGGGAGGAGAACAACTACCTTTTAAGCGTTGACGTGGAGATAACGGTGGAAGAGAATGGCAGCTCCGCCGCTCCGCCGGAGGATTTTACGGTAAATATCTATTATGACACTTATTCTGGATGGGAGATTATAGGCACTGGCACTATCTATACCAACGGCCAGGGTGTGTATTCCGGAACGGTAACAGCTCTTGTTGCCGCGTCCACAGCCGATGGCATGGACGAAACTCCTTTTGCCGTGGAACTGGTTGAGGAAGAGAAGGATGGATGGGCGTATGAGGGTGTGTCGTATGAGGTTTATGCGGATTTTGATGAAGGAACTGGCATAACAATCACCAAGGTTAACAAAGACACTTCCTCAAAATACGTCCTGCTGGCCGCGAACCCCGGGCTGACCGAGATTGCCTTCACCTGCACCTACACCGGCTGGACTCTGTCCTTTGACACCAACGGGGGCAGTGACCTGGCCGATGTGGGGGCCGCCGTGGGGACGGTCATCGACGACCTTTCCAACTATGTACCCACCCGGAGCGGGTACACCTTCACCGGCTGGTATGAGGACGCGGCGCTGACCACCCCCTTCACCTCCGTCGCCATGGTTCAGGACGCCACCGTCTACGCCGGATGGACGGCCACGTCAACGGGCACATCTAACCCCACAGGCACAACCGACCCCACGGGTACAACCGACCCCACAGGCACGTCCGACCCCACGGGTACGTCCGACCCCACGGGTACGTCCGACCCCACGGGCACGTCTGCCCCCCCGGGCACAACCGACCCCATGGGTCCGTCCGACCCCACGGGCACGTCCGAGCGCGCGGGGACATCTGACCCCACGCCCGTTCAGGGAGCTTCGTCCACTGCGTCCCCCGCCGCCACGGCCGTCAGCCCGGCCACCGGGGACGAGACGGATGTGACCCTCTGGCTCGCGCTCCTGCTGGCCTGCGCAGGGCTTCTGCCCCTGACGGCGGTTTGGCGCAGAAAGCGGACGGGAAAATAAAACTGTGAGGCAGCCGGGCGGCGGAGAAAAAATCCAATTTCCTCCCCGCCCGACCGCTCTTTCTTACGATATAAAAAATATACTACGGACGCTCCCAGCAGGGGAGCGGGAAGGAGAACACCATGGCAAACCACAAGCCAGGAAAAAACCACGAGGCACAGTGCCAGCGGATATTATTTGTGTCGGCAAAGAGCTTTCTGTCCCTGGGGTATACGAATACCACCATCCGGGATATTGCCGCCCAAAGCGGACTGAGCAGCGGCTCGGTGACAAATCTGTTCGGAACCAAGGAGGACATCCTCTGCGGCCTCGTGAAGCTGGTGATTGACCGCCAGTTTGACGTAACGACTCTGCTGCTGAAAAACACCCCGGGCATGGAGAAGGGAGACAAGATTCTTTTCTATGCCGCGGAGACGGTTTTGCAGCTTTATATTGTGGAGATGGACAAAAACCTCCGGGAGATATACTGCGAGGCCTATTCTCTCCCGAAGCCCTCCGCCCTTGTGCGGGAGAATGTCGCGGGCCGGATACAGGAGGTATTCCGGGAGCAGCTGCCGGATCTGGATGCCAGGGACTTCTATAAGCTGGAGATTGCCTCCGGCGGGGTCATGCGGGGCTTTATGGCCGTCCCCTGCTCCATATGGTTCACCATGGAGGACAAGGTGAGGGCATTTTTGGAAAGCGCTCTGCGCATCTATCAGGTGCCGGAGGAAAAAATCCGCGAGGCCGTGAGCTTTGTCCAGACGATTGACTTCCAGAGCCTGGCCCGGGAAACCATCGACGGTATCGTTCACTTTTTGGATGAAAAACAGCAGGAGATCCTGCCCCTTTGGGAGATTAAAAAGGA
>JAJBVW010000023.1:0-1169 GCA_020866945.1 Oscillospiraceae bacterium | reverse complement strand
GAAAAAACGTATTGTATCCATCCTTCTCTGCCTCTGCCTGGCCCTGGCCCTGGTGCCAACAGTTCCCGCCCAGGCGGCGTCGGTGATTACGATTACGGCTCAGCCGACGACGCTGACATTGGCGGAGGGTGACAGTATTTCGTTTTCGGTAACGGCGACAGTCTCATCTGGGTATACGCTGGCTTATCAGTGGCAGACGTACAATACTTACAATGCACAAATATCTGATTTTGCTGATATTACAGACGCAACTGAGGCGAAGTATACAGCCGGAAACATGACGAGCTTTTCGCACGGATTTGCTTATAGATGTAAATTAATGGCATTAAATTCAGACAAGGAAGTCGTGGAGACCGTTTACACCAACACGGTCTACCTGTATTTGTCTGGAAGTACGAGCCATGTACACAGTTGGTCTTCGGATTGGAGCAGTGATGAGACCTATCACTGGCATGAGTGTATAGCGGACAACTGTAATTATACCTTAAATAACGTAAAGGACGGCTACGTGGATCATACCTTTGTATGGGTCGATAATGGAGACAACACCCACTCGTGGGTGTGCAGCGTATGCGGCTACGTCGAGACGGAGAATCAGAATCATTCATTTGGGGAACAAGTTGAGCAAGGCGACGAGAACGGCCATTGGGTTGTATGCGAATGCGGCGCATACTACCGGCTGGGGGCACATACCTACGGCGCCCCGACCTTTAACTGGGCGGAGAACTATTCCACCGCCACCGCCAGCTTTTCCTGTTCTACCTGCGGCTACCCTGTGACGGTGGACTGTGAGGTGGAAAGTGTCACCACCGACGTCACCTGCGAGGAGGACGGGAAGACGGTTTACACCGCTACTGCCACCTTTAATGGCGCGGAGTACACCGACACGCAGACTGTCACCGAGGAAGGCACCGCCACGGGCCACAGCTACGGTGAGCCGACCTTTAACTGGGCGGAGGACTATTCCACCGCCACCGCTGCCTTCACCTGCTCCGGGTGCAGTAATGTGCTGGAGGTGGGGTGTGGTGTGACCAGTTCCACCACTGCCGCCACCTGTACGGCGGATGCATATACAGTCTATACGGCCAGTGTTTCCCTTGACGGAACGCCCTATACCGACACGCAGACCGTCACCGAGGAAAACACCGCCACCGGCCACAGCTACGGCG
>JAJBVW010000010.1:32452-48511 GCA_020866945.1 Oscillospiraceae bacterium | reverse complement strand
ATATTGAGGTGGTCATAATGACAGTAACACAGCAGGCCCGTCGAGCAGCGGCTGTTAAAACCGCAGACGCCATCAATGCCATAGAGGGCGTGCCGGTCTCAGATTATGCCCGTTCCCTTTCCCTTCGCTGGATGAAAGGCGAGCTAACCGGGGAACAGATGAAGGCTGACCTTCTGGCCTCCCACCGAAAAATAGCGGAGCAGTCGAAGAACCATGTCTGCCCCGTCCCACTATAAGGTCTGAGAAGGAATTCATCCCCCTGTGCCACTTGAGTTTAAAATTTCTCACCGTGAGAAATTGGGGCCTTGATGAGATCGGGCCACCGGCCCATCTTCCCGTCAACTCCGGGAAGATACCTTTCCGCCCCGGCGTCTTTCTGCGCCTCGATCTTGCCTGTAAAAGCGCAGGGCCAGCCGGTTTCCCGGCCAGCCCTGACGGTGGCTTTCATACTTCTAACATCTTTACCATGCAGTCGCCACACAAAATATTAACGTGCCGCGTGGCCCTTACGGACTGCTTGCAAATCGGACAGGCCAGCTTGCGGGTGCTGCTGGTACGAGTCCCGCTCTGTGCGGCGGTTCCCGCTGTCTGGCCGGGGGCTGTTATCGGCTTGGGTAGTGTGTCGCGGCCCAGACTGATCTCAGACCAGCCCTTTTGGAGTGCGTAAGCCACCAGAGCGTCGGTTGGTGTGGTGTTCCATCCGTATTTTTCGGTACGATAACACTTTAAGCCGTGCGCCTCCGCAATGGCTTTGAAATTTTTGTTATGGTAGCTGCCGTTTCGACTGACCTCTTGGACACCGTTTTCTCTGCAATATAAGTGCACCATCTCGTGTATTATCGTATCGATGACCTCCTCCACAGGCTGATTCAGCGCCTCGGCAGAGATGTTAAGCTCATACGCTCCACCGTCCTTACGTTGCCAAACCTTGGCACGAGTGCAATGCCCCGCCGTTCCCGGCGCGGATTGTACGGTGATCACTGGCGTAGGCAATTCACCGTCCCAAAAATCTGTGTTGATGGCTGAATACATGTGTTCGATCTGACTGATTGCCCGGCTCATTTTGCTGGCTTGTTTTTTCATGGTATCGTGTCCTCCCAAAGTGAATTATTGGCGGTGATAGTACCGCAAGCGCGGCGCGCGCTTGCCTTAGTTACTAACACACACATGGGGGACAGGGCGTCAAGGCTGGCCGTCAGGCCACTTGCGAGGAAAATTTTTTCTCTGGCACGCAGGGACATAGAAAAAAATTTCCCGGCCTTTACGGCATGGGCCGCTTGTGGTATGCGATAGGGATGGACAGAGTAAATTTCTCACCGTGAGAAATTGGAAGATTTTGGTTGCTATTGACATCGGCAGGGAAATGTGCTATATTGACATTGTCGCCCATGTGACGGGCGCAGTTATGATTTGCCCCAGCGATTTATTTATTTGCACGATAATTAGGACAACTATACCCATTGGGTTGTGTTGTCCTTTTTTTATTTTTACATGATATGTCACTATACATTATCTAATTTGTTGCGCCCTGATCGATGAGCGAAGCAAAGTCATTACCCTCCAAGGCCGTGCTGCGCGTAATATTTGGAGATTACGATACACCAGGAAAATAATTATCGTCATTGCGAAACAACCCCCATAAGTTAGAACACCTCCACTAGGTTAGGATCAATTCTACTAAACAAGACCCCAGCAAAATCGCGCAGCCTCCGCCATTGTGCCGATACAATACGGCACGACGCATCCACATGGAGGTTTTTGTGAAAAAATATACGAAGCATATTCCTTTGGCCATCACAGCAGAAAATTATGATCCATCAGCGGAACTCATGTTTGTTGGCCAGCGGGTTTCGCAGGCACGGGATACGTTGAGCATCACGCAGGAAGCACTGGCTGATGCGACCGGGGTCGATCTCAGCACGGTCAAGAATGTGGAGCAGGGAAAGCCGTTCCAGATCGTAACGATCCTGAAAATCTGTCATGTCTTGTCCTTGGAGTTGAGCGAACTGTTATCTCCTGATACAACGGTGTATTTCTGTGCTTTAGCTCAGTCGGAAAAGCGTATAATTGATTACAAAAATAAGGGGATTTAATTCCCCTAAAAGACTAAATTACCCGCCCAGTTTAGGGTGGGTAATTTTTTGTATATGCACATACGAAATCATATAATTAAATAGCAAATAACTTCTCGCTCAGCGGGAAGGCAATGAAAGGAGGTTGTAAAAGTGAAGTTTCTTCCCCAGTTTTCCCGTTTCGATTGGGGTGCGTTTTCTCGTGACAAGAAGTTTGTCAGTCTGGGATCTCGCCCCTGGACTGATTATGAGACTGGCGTTGTGAAGGGCACGCGGGTCGAGGTCGTGATTTGGGAGGACAAGACCCCCTACCGCCGGAAAGACCCGTCCGACACGCAGAGCAACCGCTTCGAAAAGTTGACGTTTAACGCCGCCAAAACCGGTGTCGTGCCTGGCGATGTCGAGGTCGTCCCGGTCAACGCAGTGGCAACGATCTATGGTGATAGACGTGATCAGCTGTCGATCGTGTGCGATGATGTGAAGGTCATCGACACCAAAACCGGCGAAAACAAGTAACCGGCATGGGGGGTGGCCTTGGCCGCCCCCTGCCGCAACACAAAGCCTACTTGATTAACCCAACAAATTGAATTAACCCAACAAATTGACGTCATGCAAGGCGCATAAGGAATTGAAATCCACATGCAGAGTATAGGGAAAACAAACGCAAGATACAAGATATATCCAGACCATGTTTTAAAGCAAGTAGCAAATCGGCCCATCTTCAGCATCTGTTATGGAGATGATGCTGGTATCGCGGATAGTATCGATGACTTCATCGAAAACGAGAACGCTAACGAACCCGATAGTGAGGCCGCAGAAAACAAAGACCCCGCAGAGAGTAAGGACGGGAAAGACAGCGAAAACGAGGAGAACAATAGGGCTGCATATGTCGCCCGTCGTCGTGCGGTTCAAGCGATTCGGGACATTGCCCTGTGCAACCCGTTTGAGTACATGGTGACGCTGACCCTGGACGGAAGTAAAATCTCCAGATATGACACTCAAGAAATACTCAAAAAATTGAAATATACCCTTAGCAATCTCACCCGTCGTAAGGGCCTGTTGTACCTTCTCATTCCAGAATTCCACAGGAAAAAAGACAACGAAAAATCGCCCGCTATCCATTTTCACGGCTTGATCATTCCTGGAGAACTGAACATCGAACCGTCTATGGTCGGTGACACGCAGCGTACAGACCGAAACGGGCGACTAATCTATAATACGCCCGACTGGCCCTATGGTTTCTCTGTCCTGAAAAAGATCGATGAAAACTACACCCAGGCTATTAACTACATTACCAAATACGTCTCAAAACAAGAGAAAAAAATCCTTGGAAAATACTATCTTTCTTCTCGTGCCTTGGTCAAAAAGCCCAGCATTATTCCAATAGAAAACGGGGAATTTTACGACTTATATAAAGACGAGGAAAAGATAAGGGATGGGCGTCAGCACGAAATCAACCTATACGGCGATGTTTACATCATTAGTGAGCGCGTCGAAGAAATTGAGGAGGTGAAACAGATATGAAATATCACACATATGGCCCGAACGGAACGCATGGAATTGTCGTCAAAGGATTTGAAAATATGACCGCCAAAGCACTCGGAAACCATGTTCACGTCGTAGACTTCGAGTACCGTTGTGCCGGCCATATTATCCATGGTATTAAGGCACTTCAGCGCTACGCTGATATGGCTGGCCTGGATTATATCGATATGCATTTGGATGTATATGCTCCCTACTACAAGCAGCTTTGGCCAATGCTGCACCGCAGGTATCGGGTCACTGTCGAGGAGTATCTGTACGATCGCTTTGTGTTCATACGGCTCGACTGGTGAAAAGAGGTATCCAATGAATAAACGCTACAATCAAGAATCTCCACCGCTCCGGCACGCAGCACCGTATGTTGTGCTGGCTGTGCTTGCCGCTATCACCCTGACCCTTGCAATCATTTGCGGGGGCTTGGGCGTTACTATCGCCAAGTATGACGTGGTCGCCGGTATGTCTGCCACCATGCGCAAGGCAGCCGTTGTGTTGGCAGGCATTGGCATTGCTCTGCTGGTGACAGCAACGATCGTATACATGGTGACGCCAGATGAAATGCACATTCAATGGTTAGTTCGGCGTGCCTTGTGGCATCCCTCCCACGGCAACCCTCTGCACCTACGAACAGGCGAGTTGCTACCGAAAGTCACTTGTGAGCGTGTCGGTGAAGGAATATATGACCTGGCTATCTCCGCAACTAGCGTCACCGTGGAAACCATTGCTGATACAGCGTCTGCAATATCATCCGCAATGACTGGACGATACAAATGCTTTGCCATCACGCAGACCAATGCAGATGTAGCTTTTGGTTATGTCAAATTCCAACTGGAGGATGTGACGACCGACCGCTCGATCACTGCTTATGATGTCCAAGACCTAGCTCCAAGCGATGTCACTACGATACGAGTGGACACGGTCACAACCATCGACCTAACGACCAGCGGGTCAATGCTGATAGCTGGCAAGACTAGGAGCGGCAAGACGACTGGCGTAATTGCGATCTTGCTTCAAGTCCTTCTTTGGGGACGAGATAGATATGGCAGTGAGGTCATCGTCATAGACCCAAAGCAAGCAGAACTGTCCCGGCTTCCATATACGGTCACGATCGATGAGGACGGGGAAGCCAGGGGTATTCTCGCGGCACTGAAACGCTTTGCAGCAGATATAAAACACCGACAGGATATTTTGAATTACCTCTCCGAGCAGGAAGGTGATGCTGTGAAGTGGTGGGCTGCGGGGTTTCATACAAGTTTTATTTTTATCGATGAGTACGTGTCAGCCAGAACACTGTTCCCATCGAAGCCCGCAAAAGATGACGACTACTGCCTGGCCACTTTCGACAAATATATCAAACGAATCATCACGATGGGTGCCTCAGCGGGATGCTATTGTATCATCTCAATCGCCGAGGCCAGCGTGCAAGAGGGTGGGCTTCCGGCCATGCTACGATCTGCGATGTCCACACGGGTGCTGTTCAGACCCACTTTATCTGAAGCTCGGCTAATTTGGGATTCGGAGAAATTAGAGGATTTTGCCGTCTCCCGCGTCTACGGCCCTGGCGATGCCTGGTTTTCATCTACCGACGGCGTGCATGATGCCGTGTCTTATGTTCATCTTCCGAGGCTACAATTTCCAGCGTATCGAGAGTTGGGACGGCTGTTGAGAGAGTATTACGAGTCGCCCACATAAAATACCTCGCAAGACCTATACTTACCGACCAAGGAGGCTCCATGCCATGCAATATAACGATTTTTCAGATCTTCCCTTTACAATCTCCGTCAAGGATCTCATGGAGCTTCTCGGCGTCAGCCATAATACCGCATACAACTTAGTCCGCAGTGGGGCTATCCGTAGCTACCGTATTGGCAGACAAATCCGCATACGGAAGTCTGACCTCCAGGCGTACATGGATCGCCACATAGCAGACTATTGATATGATACAAAGCAGGGTGTATAATTCAAATGATTCATCCTGCGTGACTCAGCAAGGAGGTAATATTAATATAATGTCACGCAACGTATCTTCCCCTAGTGGCAGTCACGGAATGTCCGTGCGCCGCAAGACTGTCAAGAGAGGCGATAAGGAGTATTCGTACTGGGAGGGCAGAACCACTATTGGTTATGACCCCCTCACAGGAAAGCAGATACAGAAATATGTCACCGCCTCCACAAAGGCAGAGGCTACTAGAAAACTCCATACGCTAATCGCTGAGATAGAAACCGATACATACTACGAGCCATGTCGGCTACTTCTCCGGGAGTGGCTGGAGACTTGGGTGTCTGAATACACACCGAACATAAAGGACTCCACCCGCTATCTGTACTCATCCGACATCAAGAAGTACATCATCCCCCACCTCGGTGCTGTGAAGCTGGAGAACCTGAAGCCTGAAATGATTCAAACATTCTATAACGAGTTGCTTCACCCCAAGACTGCCGCAAAAAAACCTCTCTCGCCAAAGAGTGTACGCTGCATCCACAGCGTCCTGCATACCGCTTTAAACCAGGCTGTTATGCTCGGTTATATTCCTACAAACCCGTCGGACGCCTGTAAACTTCCCCGCGTGGACAAGCCTACCACACATGAGATGGATGAGTTTCAGTCGGCAGCCTTCCTAGATGCCATACAAGATCATCCCCATGAGTATCTTTACAAGATCGCCTTGTTCACCGGTTTGCGAGAAGGGGAGCTGCTCGGCCTCACCTGGGAGTGTGTTGATTTCAACCACGGACTACTGATCGTGAAGCAGCAGCTCCGCCGTCATCAGCAAAAGGGCGGTCAGTATTACATTTCTCCCACCAAAAACGGGAAAAGTCGTACCCTTGTATTAGCACCCACGGTTCTTCAACTGTTCCGGCTCCAGAAGGAAAAACAGGAGCAGCAGCGCCAGAACGCCGGGCCGGAATGGTGCGAAAGTGGTATGGTCTTCACGAACCCCACTGGTGGTTATCTCTCCTATCGCACGGTTTACGACTGTTTCAAACGGATTGTTGAGAAACTAGGCTTTCCTGAAATGCGTTTCCATGACCTGCGCCACACTTACGCTACGTCGTCCCTGAATTACGGTGACGACATTAAGACGTTACAAGAAAACCTGGGTCACTCCTCCGCATCCTTCACTCTGGATACATACGGACACGTCTCCAACCAGATGAAAAAATACAGTGCTGACCGGCTGGAGCAGTATATTCAGCGTCTGAACACGATGGAGCCGCCGAACACGCTTCAAGGGAAAAAATAAGGGAAAAAACGATTTTGGACGACAAAAAAGCCCCGAACCCATTGGGGCCCAAGGCTTTCAAATGGTGGACGATACAAGACTCGAACTTGTGACCTCCCGCACGTCAAGCGGATGCGCTACCAGCTGCGCCAATCGTCCGTATGTAATTTCAGCAAGGGGTATTGTAACTCATTAAGCCTCGTTTGTCAAGGAAAAGTTTTTAAAAATTCATTCTTTTCCAAAACGATGTGTGTTGGGGGCTGTATCGGCTGATGCAGCCCCCCATATTCATTAGCTTACCAACTCGTCCGACCGCGGACAATGCACTCCGTCGTCTGCCCGGCGGCTTCGGCGGTTATGGTGATGTCACCAGTGGAATTGATGGTTGCTAGGCCGTTTTCGTCGATGGAAACTACGCTTTCATCGGATGAGGACCATGTCACCTCTACATCCACGTTAGCGGGATAGATAACGCAGGTAAACTGAACGACACTGCCCACCAGGAAGGCCACGTCCGTATAAGCAGTATTATTATAGTAGATGGCCATAGACGTGATAGTCACCGGCGTAGCCGTAGGAGTCGGCTCCGGGCTGGCCGTGGGAACGGGCGTTATGGCCGCGTCCGTCACTTCGCCGACGGTCTCACCTCCATCGTCCGCAGAGTCGACGGTCGGCACATATTGCTTCACCGTCGAGCTGACCATAACGATGGTCACAAGAATGATAAGCACCAGCAGCACCCCGCCGATGGTCATCTGCCAGTTGACATTTTCTGCGGCGCGGTGGGCCGCCCCTGTTCCCCGGACGGAGCTGTCCGCCTCCGGCGTGGCGCGGCGAACGTTTTTCTCCTTCCGCGTGCCGCAATAGGGGCAGCGGCTTTTCAGGGAGGAATAGGGCCGGTGACACCGGCGGCAGGTTGTGGTAGGAATTACGCTCATAGTAGCACCCTTTCTGCGTTACGGCTAATCTCAGCAAATCACATTATTGTAACTATTGTAACATCTTCGGGGTAACTATACAACCCTTTTTCGACCTTGACGGCGAAGTTTTTTTGAATAAATCGTAATTTATATGGTCAGCGTTCCGCTCTCATCCTCTAATAAAATCAAAATTTTCTCCTCCGCTCCGGTGACTGCGTTCACATATAAAATATAATGCTCCCCAGTCTCCGTCTCGCATATAAACTCATGGCACAGCCGCTCCTCACCTCCATCGGAGGGGATAACAGCCAGATTGTGTCCCGTAACGGCCAGAGCGACGGCCAGATTCTCCTGGGCCTCCTCCTGCGTCACAGCAACTTCGGGCAGAGTCCGCTCCGTATGCGCGCTGATATAGCCCTGTGCGTCATAGCGCATAAGCGTTCCATTATCCAGCGCTACGCCTACCTTTATCAAATCGGGATAGCAAAGCACCCCATCCTGGGCATATTCATAGTTCACCAGCAGCACGCCGTTTTCCACGATGTGATAGCTCTCCTCCATATCCTCAAAGCCCCAGGAATCCAAAAGGCTCCTTGCCATGGAAAGGCCCACGTCCACGGAGTATTTCTCCTCCCCCGCCGCACGGGAGCAAAGCGCGCTGTATATCTGGCCTCCCTGCTTTGTGACATAGACGGAATAGCTCCCATTGTTCAGATTCATCGAGCAGACCCAGCACGGAATGTTCCCGCCAATCTCTCCCGTGACGGAAACGGTGCCGGTCTCCACGTCCATGAATTTCGCGGCGGCCTTCTGGGCCGCGGCCTCGTCTATCGGCTCCATATCGGCCAGATACACCGGCTCCGCCGTGGTCAGCGCCTCGGAAAATGGGCCGTCATAGATGAGCGACGGCAGCTCTGGAAATTCCTCCTCGATGGTCTGGAAGGCGGTTCCCGCCAGAGGAGCCTGCCCCTCCTCATCCCCTGTCACGGCAGAGGCGGCGGTATACACCTCCTCCATAGTCAGCTCTCCGGCCTGAAGCCGGGCCTGCATATCCTGCAAATTCAGCGCCATGACGGAGGCGGTCTCCGACAGGCTTTTCAGGTTTTCCAGCTCCTCATCGGAATAACCGCCGTTCACACCCACCGTCCGAGACAGGGTGCAGGCATAGTCCCCCACCTTCGCCACAAAGCTGGCCGCCTGCTCCAGCTCCTGGCTGGAATAGGGCAGCACGCCCATGGCGGACTGGGCGGTCAGCGCCCGGCCAAATATCTGGGTACACATGGCCCCTTCCAAAGCCGGGTCGGTGATATACACGCTTTTTTCCAGGGCGGTGGACATCTCGGACACGCTTGTCACCAGCTCCTCAAAGGCCCGCTGGGTGTTGGCCCGGGCATAAAGCTCCAGGCTCTTGGCCTTTTTTCCCCCTGTCCATGCAAACACGCTTGCAATCACTACCGCCGCAGACAGGAACGATATGACCCGCACCGTCGTTCTCTTTTTCATATTCCTCATTCCTCCGTATGCGCCGAACAGCGCAAGTATGGCAATCAGCATATAAATAAAAACGCCTCTTTTCGGTAGTGTGTCCGAAAAAAGGCGTTTATGCGCTATCAAATTATACCAGCGAGAAAATCAGGCGAGTCTCGCAATGCCGTCCCGCAGCCGCCGAATGGTCTCCTCCTGGCCCAGAATGCGGCACAGCTCCACCGCGCCGCCGGGGGTGACAGCGGTGCCGGTGGCGGCGATACGCACCGGCCACATCAGCTTTGCGTTTTTCACCTCTAGCTTTTCCGCCAGGGAGGTCATGGCGTCGTGTATATGCTCATCATCCCAGATGGGCAGCGCCTCCAGCACGGGCAAAGCCGCCTCCAGCATGGCCAGAGAGCTTTCCTTGTCTGATTTGGATTTTTTGTGAACGTAAAGCTCCGTGTCATAGTCCGGCAGCGCGTCGAAAAATCCCAGCTTGCCGGGAATATCCGTCAGCACCTCCGTCCGCTGCTGAAGCAGGGCGGCAATGGCGGCGGGGTCTATGGCCGGATTTTTCACCGCCTGGCGGATATACGGCTCCGCCGCCGCCGCAAATTCCGCAGGCTCCATGGCCCGGATGTAGGTGGCGTTAAAGTATGTGAGCTTTTCCTTGTCAAAAATCGCGGGGCTTTTGGATATGCCGGAAACGTCGAACGCCTCCGCCAGCTCCCGGATGGAATAGATCTCCCGCTCCCCGCCGGGCGCCCAGCCCAGCAGCGCCACATAGTTCACGATGGCCGCGCGGAGATAACCCTCCTCCACCAAATCCTCATAGGAGGGGTCGCCGTGGCGCTTGGACATCTTGCTGTGGGCGTCCCGCATCACCGGCGGGCAGTGGACATACTTGGGAATGTCCCAGCCGAAGCCCTCATATAGCAGGTTATACTTCGGGGAGCTGGAGAGATACTCAGAACCACGCACCACATGGGTAATGCCCATCAGGTGATCGTCTATGACGTTCGCGAAATTATAGGTAGGCAGGCCGTCCCGCTTTATCAGCACCTGGTCGTCCAAGTCCTTGTTAGGCACGGTCACGTCCCCAAAAATCTCGTCGTGGAAGGTGGTGGTTCCCTCCTGGGGAATCTTCTGGCGGATAACATAGGCGTCCCCCGCCGCCAGCCGGCGCTGAACCTCCGCCTCCGGCAGATCCCGGCAGGGGTCGGCCTCCCGCTCAAAGTCGCCGCTGTCCTCCTCCGAGGCCGCCTTCTCGCAGAAGCAATAATAGGCATGGCCCCGGCGAACAAGCCGCTGGGCATAAGGCAGATACAGCCCCCGCCGCTCTGTCTGGACATATGGCCCCACCGGGCCGCCCTTGTCCGGCCCCTCGTCCCAGTCCAGGCCGCAGTCCGTCAGGGTGTTGTAAATAACATCTACCGCACCCTCCACCAGGCGGGCCTGATCCGTGTCCTCAATACGCAGGAGGAATTTTCCCCCGCTGTGGCGGGCGATGCACCAGGTATACAGGGCCGTCCGCAGGTTTCCAACGTGCATATACCCCGTGGGGCTGGGAGCAAAGCGGGTACGCACCTCCCTCGTGGGGATGCGGCTTTCAAGCTCCTCAAAAAAATTTTCGTTTGGTTCGGTCATAATTTGTCCTTCCTCCTCCGCAAAACGGCGTCACTGCGCCTTCATTCAATAGTATTTTATTCTTTCCCACTTGTCAAGCGTTAATCGGTTGTGTTAAGATAAATAAATACTGAAATAACAACGTAAGCACGGCCTGGGATGCGTCCCGCCGTAGAAAGAGCGAACAATATGGACGAGAAAAGAAAAGTAATGCTCTCCGGCATACAGCCCTCCGGAGACTTGACCCTTGGCTCCTATCTGGGGGCCATCAAAACCTGGGCGGAACGGGCGGAGCAGTTTGACTGCTACTACTTCATGGCCGACCTCCACTCCCTGACCTCCCGGCAGGTTCCCGCCGACCTGCGGCGGCGCACCCTGGAGCAGATGGCCCAATATGTGGCCTGTGGCCTCGACCCGGACAAGAACACCCTGTTCATTCAGTCCCACGTCCCCGCCCACGCGGAGCTGGGCTGGATTCTCAACTGCTACACCATGTTTGGGGAGCTGTCCCGCATGACTCAGTTCAAGGAAAAGTCCGCCAAAAACGCGGACAACGTCAACGGCGGCCTGTTCACCTATCCCGCCCTGATGGCGGCGGACATTCTGCTCTATCAGCCGGACTATGTCCCTGTGGGCGGCGACCAGAAGCAGCACGTTGAGCTGACCCGCGACGTAGCCCACCGCTTCAACAGCATTTACGGGGATGTGTTCAAAATCCCGGAGCCTTATATTCCCAAGGTAGGGGCCAGGGTGATGGATTTGCTGGAGCCGACGAAAAAAATGTCCAAGTCCGACAAGACCGGCAACGGGCGTGTGTGCCTGATGGACGACCCGGCGGATATTATGCGGAAATTCAAGCGCGCCGTCACGGACAGCGACACCGGCGAAAACTGCGTCCGCTACGACCCGGAAAACAAACCCGGCGTGGCAAATCTGATGCAGATATATGCCTCCTGCACCGACAGAGACTACGACCAGATAACCGCCGAATTTGCGGGCCATGGCTACGGCGATTTCAAAGCCGCCGTGGGCGAGGCCGTGGTGGAGACTCTCCGCCCCATCCGGGAGGAATCCCAGCGGCTCATCAAGGATAAGGCCTATCTGGAAGATCTCTGCCGCACCGGCGCTGAAAAGGCCTCGTACGTGGCGAACAAGACCCTGCGGAAGGTTCGCAAAAAGGTGGGCCTGGTGGCAATGCCCTGAGGAGATTTCCAGGAGATACCTGGTTTTCCTCCTGACAGCAGTTCCGGACACTACGGACACTAATTTTTATTTGCATTTGAGAAGAAAGTGTAATATACTACAAATAGATAAGCAGTAAACAAATTAGACGAGCAGGAGGCCCAAACATGAACATTTGTGCGCAGGCATTTGCCAACAACCTTGACAGCAAGAATCTGACCTACAGCGTGTCCCGTGACGATGACAAAAGCACCGTTCTTTCCTTCCCCTATAAACAACGCAGAACCAGCATCATCTTCTCCGGCGAGGATGGAATCCAGTGCCAGTTCCAAACTGTCATTGAGTCTGTTCCCAAGGAGAAGGTCACAGATGTGATTCTCGTCTGCAACAAGCTCAACACGGAATATCGTTTCGTCAAATTTGTGGTTGACAGTGACAACGACCTGATGAACTACTCCGACGCCATCCTTACCCCGGAAACCGCCGGCGAGGAGTGCTTTGAGGTTTTACTTCGCACGCTGCAAATTATCGAGGAAGCCAAACCCACCTTTATGAAAACCATCTACGCGTAAAGATTATATATTAACCACGGAGGGGTACCGTCGTTTTGACGGTACCCCTCCGTGATACCTACAAGGACGGGTCTTTTGTCCGCTAATCTTCTTTGCAGCTCCTTGACGCACTTAATACGCCTGCATCGCCGCGCCTCGTCAGCGAACAAATTTCCTCGCCCTGCATAATCTTGGATTCCTTTTAGGAGGAATGTCCGTTTTAGTTTAGTCCGCGCTACTCTTTGTTTTCCCTTATGTCCCTATATATTCCCGCTGCTCTTCGGTCAGGGTGTCTATCTCAACGCCCAGAGTGGAGAGCTTTTTGCTGGCTACCTCCAAGTCTATCTCCCTGGGAACGGGTACCACACCGGGGGACAGTCTGCCCCGGTTATCTGCAAGGTAGCGGGCGCTCAAAGCCTGGATGGCGAAGCTCATATCCATGATTTCCGCCGGATGCCCGTCCCCGGAAGCCAGGTTCACAAGCCGCCCCTCCGCAATGACAAACACCGTCCGGCCATTGGGCAGGCGGTAGCCGGTAATATTCTGGCGGGCCTCGTATTTGTCTGTGGCGTAAGCCTCCAATGCCTCCATGTCCACCTCTACGTTGAAGTGGCCGGCATTGGTGAGAATAGCGCCGTCCTTCAGCAGGGGGAAATGCTCCCGTCCGATAACCTTGCAGTCCCCGGTGACGGTGCAGAAAATATCTCCCAGCTCGGCAGCCTGGGCCATGGGCATGACGCGATAGCCGTCCATCACCGCCTCAATGGCACGGATGGGGTCGGTCTCCGTCACGATGACTCTGGCCCCCAGGCCGTTGGCCCGCATGGCCACGCCCTTGCCGCACCAGCCGTACCCGGCCACCACCACGTCCTTTCCGGCTACGATCAGGTTGGTGGTACGCATGATGCCGTCCCAGACGGACTGGCCGGTGCCGTAGCGGTTATCAAACAGGTGCTTGCAGTCGGCCTCGTTCACCATGACGGCGGGAAAGCGCAGCGTCCCGGCCTTGGCCATCTGCTTCAGGCGGATGATGCCAGTGGTGGTCTCCTCGCAGGAGCCAATAACGCCTGGGAGCAGCGAAGGGAATTTCTCGTGGATACGGTGAACCAGGTCTCCCCCGTCGTCGATGATAATGTTCGGCCCGACGGCCAGAACCTTGTCAATGTTTGCATCGTACTCCTCCGCCGTGCATCCGTGGACGGCATGGACTTCCAACCCTCCAGCTGCCAGGGCGGCGGCTACGTCGTCCTGCGTGGACAGCGGGTTCGAGCCGGTAATGTGCATTTCCGCGCCGCCCTGGGCCAGCACCCGGCAGAGGTAGGCGGTTTTGGCCTCCAGGTGGACGGACAGGGCTACCTTTAACCCCGCGAAGGGCTTGTCACGCCGGAAGTCCTCGGCAATGGCGCTGCAAAGAGGCATATTCCGGGCTACCCAGGCAATTTTTCTCTCCCCCGACGGGGCGAGCTGTATGTCACGAATGGTACTCATAGGATTCCGCCTTTCCGCATAAACTGATAATGTCTCACCCCTGGATGGCCGCAACAGCGGCCTTGAGGGCCTCCACCTTATCCCGCTGCTCCCAGCGGACGCCCAGATCCTCCCGGCCCATGTGGCCGTAGGCCGCCAGCTTCCGATAGATGGGCTTACGCAGATCCAAATCCCGGATAATCGCCGCCGGGCGCAGGTCGAACACCTGGCTCACCGCCTGCTGAAGCACGTCGTCGGACACCGTGCCGGTGCCGAAGGTGGTCACGTTGATGGACACCGGGGTGGCCACGCCGATGGCGTAGGCAAGCTGCACCTGGCAGCGGCTGGCCAATCCGGCGGCTACGATGTTCTTCGCCACCCAGCGGGCGGCATAGGCCGCGCTGCGGTCAACCTTGGTGGGATCCTTGCCGGAGAACGCGCCGCCGCCGTGGGGTGCGCTGCCGCCGTAGGTGTCCACAATGATCTTCCGCCCGGTCAGGCCGGCATCCCCCTGAGGCCCGCCCACGACAAAGCGGCCTGTGGGGTTCACAAAGTATTTGATGTCTCCCTTGTTCAAATCCGCAGGGATGATAGGCTCCACCACATATTTGATGACGTCCTCCCGTATCTGCTCCAGAGAGACCTCCGGGGCGTGCTGAGTGGATACCACTACGGTCTCCACCTTCACAGGCCGGTTGTTCTCGTCATATTCCACCGTGACCTGGGTCTTTCCGTCCGGACGAAGATAGGGCAGAGTGCCATCCTTGCGCACCTGGGCCAGCCGCCGGGCCATTTTCTGCGCCAGACTGATGGGCAGAGGCATAAGCTCCGGGGTCTCGTCGCAGGCATAGCCGAACATCATGCCCTGGTCGCCCGCGCCGGTCTCCAGCTCCGCATCCGTGCCGCCTTCCTTTTGTTCCAGGCTTTTATTCACGCCCATGGCAATATCCGGAGACTGCTCGTCGATGGCCGTCAGCACGGCGCAGGTTTCCGCATCCATGCCGTATTTGGCCCGGTCATAACCGATGTCCCGCAGGACATCCCTTGCAATCTTGGGAATGTCCACATAGCAGCTGGTGCTTATCTCGCCCATGACGTATATAACGCCGGTGGTAGCAGTGCATTCGCAGGCCACATGACCCTGTGGGTCCTGGGCCATGATGGCATCCAGCACGGCGTCCGATATTTGGTCGCAAACCTTGTCAGGATGCCCCTCCGTAACAGATTCAGAGGTGAATAAGTAGTGTCCCATTATTTGTCTAGCTCCTTTTTCCTTCGCGCTTTACACGCAGATATTATTGATAAAAGCCATAAAAAAAGCGCCGCCAGGAAACCGGCAGGCACAGAACAGAGACGTGTTCCTTATCTTTCGATTTATACCGCCGGATTTGGCACCTTGCGCATGGATGCACAGGTTGCCGGGTTTCACAGGGCCGGTCCCTCCGCCACTCTTGATAAGGCTATTGAATTGTAAACATTTTACCACGTCGTACCAGAATGTCAATAGGGATATTGACAAAAACCTCATTTTGGCGGAAAATAAGGACATGGGAAAGACAGCAAAACGAATCGTTATCGTATTAATGGGATTGATGATCCTGTTCATCTGGGGCAACTCCATGCTCCCGGCAGACATCTCCAGTGAGGAGAGCGGCTGGGTGCAGTCTCTTTTGGAGCCAGTACTAAGCGTTCTGCAAAGCGGGCGCATACAGGCGTCCCTGACCAGAATAGCGGACGGCATCACAGAACCGAGGCTACAGGCCTTGTTTTATAAAGGCATCACCTGGCTGGACGAACATATTCTGTCCCAATCCGCTTCCTATCTGGTGCGGAAGGCCGCTCACTTCACGGAATATATGATTCTGGGCGTTATAATGTGTCTGCTCCTGTCAAAACCAAACGGAAAGCCCCGCTTCTGGTGGCCGGAGGTTATGTGCTTCGCCGTAGCCTCCATCGACGTGACATTCCAGCTCTTTTCGGAGGGCCGGGGCG
This sequence comes from Oscillospiraceae bacterium, assembly GCA_020866945.1. Taxonomy (GTDB): domain Bacteria; phylum Bacillota; class Clostridia; order Oscillospirales; family Oscillospiraceae; genus CAJOIG01. The sequence goes on along the minus strand of JAJBVW010000010.1, from coordinate 32,471 downwards.
CAGCCGTGCGGGACGTGAT
>JAJBVW010000010.1:15109-32442 GCA_020866945.1 Oscillospiraceae bacterium | reverse complement strand
ATTGACCTGGCCGGGGCCACATTCGGGGTCATATTTGCCGACATTGTCCTTTTAATTTTGCGAAAACGATAATGATTTAGAAAAATCAACCAAATAGGCTTGTCGGAACCATAAAAGTGTGATATACTTTTCACAGAGGAGGTACTGCCATGACTTTTACATTTACCAGCAAGAAATACGAGGTGTCTGACGAGCTGAAAGCCTACGCGGAAAAGAAAATCGGCAAGATTGACCGTCTGTTCCGCACGGAGAGCGAAGCGTCCGTCACCTTCAGCGAAGAGCGGGGCCGTTATCTGGCCGAGGTCACACTTCGCAATAACGGGATGTACTACCGCGTCAGCGAGACGACAAGCGATATGTTCGCCTCCATCGACTCTGCCGTGGCGGCAATCGAGCGGCAGGTGCGGAAAAACAAGACCCGTCTGTCCAAGCGCCTGCGGGACGGCGCTTTTGAGCGCACCGCAGCCGTTCCCGCCCCGGCGGACGACCAGGACGAGACGGAATACCCCATCATCCGCACCAAGCGGTTCTCCATGAAGCCCATGTCCCCGGAGGAAGCTATTCTCCAAATGGATTTGCTGGGCCATGAGTTTTTCGCCTTCCGCAACGAGCAGGAGGATGACGCCTTCGCCGTCGTCTATAAGCGCAAAAACGGTGGCTACGGCCTTATCTCTGACACGGAGGATGAGGAGTAAAATCCCACAGGCGATAAGCCATCACAAAAAACAGGACAGGCCCTGCGGCGAAAAACCGCAGGGCCGTTTTCATCATGGCACTCTGCCGCCACAAACATAAGAAAACCTTATTTTGTTTTTCAAAAATTCACATATCTCATCCACCGAAGGGGTCTCACACTGGGGAATGTGCTGTTTTTCACTCTGGTGGCTTGAAATGGGCGCAAGAATCCTTTATAATAAGAGCGCAAGGTTTGGTGCTACGGGTTCTGGCAGACACAACACCTAAGACAAACACATACAAAATCAGACCTTGAGCATGGAGGATCCATCGCCCAGGGGCTTTTTTCGTGCCAAACCGCTGGGTTTTATTCCCTCCCCTGGCAGACAAACGGAGAAAGATTGAGGTTCAAAGCATGACAAAGTATATTTTCGTGACCGGCGGCGTTGTTTCCGGCCTGGGCAAAGGCATCACTGCCGCGTCCCTGGGACGGCTTTTGAAATCCCGGGGCCTGAAGGTCGCTGCTCAAAAGCTGGATCCTTACATAAACGTAGACCCCGGCACCATGAGCCCCTATCAGCATGGGGAGGTCTATGTTACCGAGGACGGCGCAGAAACCGACCTTGCCCGGGGACCCTACGAGCGCTTCATCGACGAGGATTTGAACAAATACTCAAATCTTACCACCGGCAAGGTATATTGGAACGTGCTGAACAAGGAGCGCCGGGGGGAATATCTCGGCAGCACCGTGCAGATTATCCCTCACATCACCAACGAGATAAAAACCTTTATATATAACGTAGGAAAAAAGACCAACGCCGACGTGGTCATCACGGAAATCGGCGGCACCACCGGCGACATCGAAAGCCAGCCCTTTTTGGAAGCCATCCGCCAGGTAGGCCATGAGGTTGGGCCGCACAACGCGCTGTTCATTCATGGCGACCTTGTTCCCTTCATCCATGGCAGCGACGAGCACAAGACGAAGCCCACCCAGCACTCCGTCAAGGAGCTTCAGGGCATGGGCATCGCCCCGGACATCATCGTCCTGCGCAGCGACGTACCCATTCAGGACGACGGCATTTTCCGCAAGATTGCTATGTTCTGCAACGTAAAGCCGGAGTGCGTCATTGAAAACCTGACCATCCCCGTGCTGTATGAGGCTCCCCTTATGCTGGAGCGCAGCGATTTTTCCGGCATCGTGTGCCGGGAGCTGGGAATCTGGACAAAGGCCCCGGATCTGAGCGAGTGGCAGGCCATGGTGGACAGCATCCACAGTCTGTCCCACACTGTGTCCATCGCCCTGGTGGGGAAGTATGTCCAGCTGCATGATGCTTATCTCTCCGTGTCCGAGGCTCTCAAGCACGCGGGGTATACAAAGGGTACAAAAATAGACATCCATTGGATAGATTCCGAGACCGTTACCCCGGAGACGGTAGACAGCCTGTTTTCCGGCGTGGACGGCATCCTTGTCCCCAGCGGATTCGGCAACCGCGGCATCGAAGGAAAAATTCTGGCCGCCCAGTACGCCAGAGAGCATAATGTCCCCTATCTGGGATTATGCCTCGGTATGCAGATCGCGGTGATAGAATTTGCCCGCCATGTAGCCGGTATGGCGGGGGCCCACGCCCGCGAGTTCGACGAGTACGCCCCCTATCGCGTCATCGACTTCATGCCCGGCCAGAACGACGAGATAGACAAGGCCGGCACGCTCCGCCTGGGGGCCTATCCCTGCCATATCAAGCCCGGCACCATGATGGAAAAATGCTATGGCACGCTGGAGATTTCAGAACGCCACCGGCACAGATACGAATTCAACAACGACTACCGTCAGCGTTTGGAGGAAGCGGGCCTTGTTATCAGCGGCCTGTCCCCGGACGACCGACTGGTGGAGACTATCGAAATCGCCGACCATCCCTTCTTTGTCGGCGTGCAGTATCACCCGGAATTTAAGAGCCGCCCCAACCGCGCACATCCCCTGTTTGTGGGCTTCGTCTCGGCCGCTCTGGATAATTCCCCCAACAGAAAGGAGTAATTTCCATGTGCGGAATCGTTGGCTTTGTTGGCGCTGAACCCGCCGCTCCCATCCTGCTGGACGGACTGGAACGGCTGGAATACCGGGGCTATGACTCCGCCGGCGTCGCCGTTCTGTCCCCGGAGGGACGCCTGCAAATTGAAAAATGCAAGGGCCGCCTGGCCGTTCTTCGTCAAAAGCTGTCCGAGCAGGCCCCTATGACGGGCTGCGTAGGCATCGGCCACACCCGCTGGGCCACTCACGGGGAGCCAAACGACATAAACTCTCACCCCCATGTCAGCGAAAACGGCAAGGTCGCGATTGTCCACAACGGCATCATCGAAAACTATGTGGAAATCAAGGAGTTTCTGCTTCACAAGGGCGTCCGCTTCCGCTCCGATACAGATTCGGAGGTAGTCGCTCAGCTGCTGGAATACTACTTCACCGACGGCGCGGACATCATGGACGCGGTGTATCAGGTGTTGGAGCGGATAGACGGCTCCTACGCCCTCGGCATTTTATGCGCGGACGCACCGGATCGCTTCATCGCCGCCCGGAAAGACGCTCCCCTGCTCCTGGGCCACGGAGACGGGTGCAGCTTCATCGCCTCGGACGTGACGGCTATCATCCGTCACACGCGGGATGTGTCCTATATGGAGGACGGGGAGGTGGCCGTGCTGACCAAGGACGGTATTGCCGTCTATGACCGGCTGCGCCGCCCCATCGAGAAGGAGCATCATTTCGTGGATTGGGACGTTTCCGCCGCCGAAAAGGGCGGCTACGCCCACTTCATGCTCAAGGAAATCATGGAGCAGCCGGAGGCCGTCCGGCAAACTGTCGCCCCCCGTCTTCAGGATGGGCGCGTCGTTCTGGAGGAATTGTCCTTTGGTGCGGAGTACATCAAAAGCCTCTCCCGCATTTTCATCATCGCCTGCGGCTCCTCCTATCATGTGGGTATGCTGGGAAAATACAATCTGGAAAAGCTTCTGCGCATCCCCGTGGAGGTATGCCTTGCCTCTGAATTTCGCTACAGCGACCCCCTCGTGGGGCCGGATAACCTGGTCATCGTCATCAGCCAGTCCGGAGAGACCCTGGACACTATGGCCGCCCTGCGGGAGGCCAAAAAGCGGGGCGCGCATATCCTTTCCATCGTAAACGTGGTGGGCAGCTCTATCGCCCGCGAATCGGACGACGTACTCTATACCTGGGCCGGGCCGGAGATCGCCGTTGCAACCACGAAGGCCTACAGCACCCAGCTCGTGCTGCTGGATATGCTGGGCCTTTACATGGCGGACATCCTGGGCCGGGTAGACCCGGCGGAATACGCCGCCATCGTCGCGGAGCTGGAGGCCATGCCCGCCAAAATGGAGAGTATACTTCTGGACGTGGAGCGCTATCAGTATCTGGCCTCCCGGTATTTTAACCATGACAGCGTGTTCTTCATTGGCCGGAATCTGGACTATGCCTTGGGCCTGGAGGGTTCCCTGAAGCTGAAGGAAATCTCCTATATCCATTCCGAGTCCTATGCCGCCGGTGAGCTGAAGCACGGCACCATCTCCCTTATCGAAAAGGGTACGCTGGTCGTCGCGCTGGCCACCTATGCGCCGCTTTTTGACAAGGCTGTTTCCAACATCGTCGAGGTCAAGGCCAGGGGCGCGGACGTGGTGGCCCTGACCACAGAGAGCCAGCGTGACAAGATGGAGAAGATTGCCCCCAACATTCTGACCATCCCGGATACCCATTTGATTTTGCAGCCAAGCCTGGGGGTCATCCCGCTCCAGCTTTTCGCCTACTATATCGCCTTGCAGCGGGGCTGCGACATCGATAAGCCGAAGAACCTCGCAAAATCTGTCACCGTGGAGTGAATAATAATGAAAAAAGAAATTTATGAAAATCCCCTGTGCGCCAGGTATGCCTCCCGCACCATGCAGCACATCTTCTCCCCCGACTTCAAGTTCTCCACCTGGCGGCGGCTTTGGATCGCCCTGGCGGAGAGCGAGCAGGAGCTGGGTCTGCCCATCACAGACGAACAGATAGAGGAAATGAAGGCCCATGTGGACGACATCGACTATGACAAGGCCGCGGAATATGAAAGCCGCCTGCGCCATGACGTGATGGCCCATATCCGCACCTATGGAGACCTTTGTCCCAAGGCAAAGCCCATCATCCACCTGGGGGCCACCTCCTGCTATGTGGGAGATAATACGGACATCATCCAACTCCGGGAGGGCCTTATCCAAATTCGGAAGCTGCTGGTGAACGCCATCGACGCGCTGACCACCTTCGCCCGGACAAACAAGGACGTTCCCACCCTGGCCTACACCCATTATCAGGCCGCCCAGCCCACCACCGTGGGAAAGCGGGCGTGCCTGTGGCTCCAGGATTTGCTGATGGATCTGGAGCGGCTGGAGTTTGAGCTTGATCACCTGCGGCTTCTGGGCTGCAAGGGAACCACCGGCACCGGGGCCAGCTTTTTGGAGCTGTTTGACGGCGACGGTGAAAAGGTCGTGGCCCTTGAGGACAAAATTGCCGCAAAAATGGGCTTTTCCGCCTGTATGCCCGTGTCCGGCCAGACCTACTCCCGCAAGGTGGACGCCTATGTGCTGAACGTGCTGGCGGACATCGCCCAGAGTATGTGCAAAATGGCAACCGACCTGCGGCTGCTGGCCCATATGAAGGAATTTGACGAGCCGTTTGAGGCCGAGCAGGTCGGCTCCTCCGCCATGGCGTATAAGCGCAATCCCATGCGCTGTGAGCGGGTCTGCTCCCTGTCCCGGTATGTGATAAACGCCGTACGGAACACGGCGGACACCGCCTCCGCCCAGTGGCTGGAACGGACGCTGGACGATTCCGCCAACCGGCGGATAACCCTGCCGGAGGCGTTTCTCGCCACGGACGGCGCTTTGACGCTTATCATCAACGTCATTCGGGGCGGGCGGATATACCCCAAGGTGATGGAAAGCACCTGAACGAGGAAATGCCCTTCATGGCTACGGAAAACATCCTCATGCACGCCGTCACCCAGGGAGGCGACCGGCAGGAGCTGCACGAGGCCATCCGCCAACACTCCCAGGCCGCCGCCGCCAAGGTGAAGCTGGAGGGCGGCGAGAACGATCTTCTGGATCGGCTTCTGGCCGACCCGGCCTTCCACCTGACTCAGGAGGATTTGGAAAAGGTTCTGGACGTGCGGAAATTCGTGGGTCTGGCTCCAGAGCAGACGCAGACATTCCTCGACCAATACGCGGAGCCTGTGCTGAGGCGCTACGCCGACGACCTGGGTATCCAGGCCACCACCAATGTGTAAATTTTTTCCCGCTGGGAAACTTTAAAAGGAGAGACACGCAACATGATTACAGCAGTCGTGGGAATCAACTGGGGCGATGAGGGCAAGGGCCGCATGGTAGATTTGCTCAGCAGCCAGTATGACATCGTATCCCGCTACCAGGGCGGCAACAACGCCGGTCACACCGTTGTAAACGAGCGGGGCAAGTTCATTTTGAATCTGCTGCCCTCCGGCATCCTGCGCCCGGAGACCGTGAATGTTATGGGGCCTGGCATGGTCATCGATCTGGAGCACCTGGCCGGAGAGACCGCAGCCCTGCGGGAAAAGGGGGTGGAGGTCGGCCCCGACAACCTGAAAATCAGCGACCGGGCCACCATCTGCCTGCCCTACCACAAGCTGCTGGACGGCCTGGAAGAGGATCGCATGGGCGACAAAAAGCAAGGCTCCACCCGCCGGGGCATCGGCCCGGTGTACTCCGACAAATATATGCGTAAGTCCATCCGCGTAGGCGACCTGCTGTTCCCGGAGGTTTTGAGGGAGCGGCTGGGCGACATCGTGGAGTGGAAAAACCTGACTGTGGTCGGCGGCTACGGCCACGAACCCCTCAGCGCTACCGAGCTTTACGACTGGCTGATGAAGTACGGCGAGCCGCTGCTGGATAATATCTGCAACACTACAGACTACCTGACCCATGCGGACGAGGCGGGAAAATCCATTCTCCTGGAGGCCCAGCTCGGCGCGCTGCGGGATTTGGACTTTGGCATCTTCCCCTATACCTCCTCCTCCTGCACACTGGCAGCCTACGCACCCCTTGGCGCTGGCATCCCGGCCAAGCGGCTGGATAACGTGGTGGGTATCATGAAGGCCTACTCCTCCTGCGTTGGCGGAGGCCCCTTCGTGTGCGAGTTCTTCGGCGAGCAGGCTCACGAACTTCGGGAGGCCGGCGGCGAATACGGCGCTGCCACCGGGCGGCCCCGGCGTGTGGGCGGCTTTGACGTACCCGCCTCCCGCTACGGCGTGCAGCTTCAGGGCGCTACGGAGCTTGCCGTGACCAAGCTGGACGTGCTGGCCGGGATGGAAAAAATCCCCGTCTGCACCGCCTATGAAATGGACGGCCAGCGCATTGACGCCTTCCCTCTGGAGCCGGTTCTGGAAAAATGCACCCCCGTCTATGAATACATGGAGGGCTTCTCTGGGGACATCACCGGCTGCCGGCGCTTTTCCGACCTGCCCCTGGCCGCGCAGAAATACGTCCGCTATCTGGAGGAAGCCGTAAACTGCAAGATTGGCTACGTCTCCGTGGGCGCGGACAGAGACCAGTATATTCGCATTAAAGGCTCGTATAATAATCAAATCCACACGCAAGGAGGAAACTGCAATGCTGGACTATGAAAAGGAATTTGAAAGCCGGGTGGCCTTTGTGAAAGAGCTTGTGGAAAGCAGCGGCGCAAAGGGCATCGTATACGGCAACAGCGGCGGCAAGGACTCCGCCCTGGTGGGCATCATCTGCAAGGCCGCCTGCGACAATACAGTGGGCATCCTCATGCCCTGCGTATCCCAGCGCAATTTCAGCATTGACCTGGCTGACGGCAAAGAAGTCGCAGAAAAATTCAATATCGAGACCCGCATGGTAGACCTGACTCCCCTGCGCGAGCAGGCCGTGAAAAGCCTGGAAACCGTCACCGACCTGACGCCCGCCGCCATCGCCAATATTGCGCCTCGCCTGCGCATGACCACCCTTTACGCGGTGGCCGGGGCGGAGGGCCGTCTGGTTGCCGGTACTGGCAACGCCAGCGAGGCGTATATGGGCTATTTCACTAAATGGGGCGACGGGGCCTATGACTTCAACCCAATTGCCGACCTGACGGTCACAGAGATCTTTGAATTTCTGGCCTATCTGGACGCGCCCATGTCCGTGCGGACGAAAGCCCCCTCCGCCGGTCTTTTCGAGGGACAGACGGACGAGAGCGAAATGGGCATTTCCTATGCAAAGATAGACCAGTACCTCCTGACCGGCACGGCCACGGAGGAAGACAAAAAGATTCTTGACCGCTTCCATAACGCCAGCGAGCATAAGCGCATTCCCCAGGTGGTATACCATCCATGAGCATGACAGAGATAACCGCCGCCCGGATAACGGACACCGTGGAGCGGCTGTATGTGGACGCCTGCCTCCATCTGCCGGAGCCGGTAAAAAAACGGCTGTATGACTTTGGAAACCCCTATATCATTGAAAATTTTGAGAAAAACGGCATCATCCCCCTGTGTCAGGACACGGGCCTTGCCGCCGTGTATCTGGAAATCGGCCAGGACGTTCACATCACCGGCTCCATCCAGAGCGCGGTGGACGAGGGCGTCCGCCGCGCGGTGAAGGCCGGGTATCTGCGGGCCTCCATCGTCTCCGACCCCCTGCGGCGGGAGAACACTGGGGACAACACCCCCGCCCTGGTATACATGGACATGGTACCGGGGAACACCCTGAAAATCACCGTGGCTCCGCGGGGCTTTGGCTGCGAAAACAAGGCCAAGGTCTCCATGCTGGCCCCGGCGGACGGCCTGGACGGTGTGAAGCGCTTCGTTTTAGAGACGGCCCGTCTGGCCGTGCCGGACGCCTGCCCCCCGGTGATGATTGGGGTGGGCATTGGGGCCAGCTTTGACCGGGTGGCATATCTCTCCAAAAAAGCGGTGCTTCGCATGGAGCCGAACCCCGACCCTTACTACGCCGCCCTGGAGCAGGAACTTTACGACCAGTTGAAGAAGTTTTCCATTGGCGTGAACATCATCCAGACTCCCACCCATATTGCGGGCCTGCCCTGCGCCGTCAGCGTGGGGTGCCACAGTCTGCGCTACGCATCGGAGGTGCTGCAATGACCGCTCCTGTCCAGATTCAAACGCCCCTGACCCCGGAGACGGTGAAAATCCTCCACGCGGGGGATGAGGTACGCATTACCGGCACCATATACACCGCGCGGGACGCCGCCCACAAAAAGCTCTGCCAGCTTTTGGATGAGGGGTCTCCCCTGCCCTTTGACATAAAAGACCAAATCATCTTCTATACCGGCCCCACCCCGGCCCCGCCGGGGTACCCTATCGGCTCCTGCGGCCCCACCACCTCCTATCGGATGGACAGATACACTCCCCGGCTTCTGAGCCTGGGACTGCGGGGCATGATTGGCAAGGGCCGTCGGGGACAGCCGGTCATTGATGCTATCGTGGAAAACACCGCCGTGTATTTTTCCGCCGAGGGCGGCTGCGGCGCGCTGCTGGCCCGGTATATCCTGGAAAGCGAGGTCGTAGCTTTCCCCGAACTGGGAACGGAGGCCATCCGCCGCCTGCGGGTGGAAAATTTCCCGGTCAGCGTATTCTGCGACTGCGGCGGCAATATCTACTCGCCGTACCTATAACACACACGGAGGAAACATCCTTGGATTACTTACAGCGCTCCCTGGAGGAGCATTATCAGTGGCGGGGCAAGCTGTCAACCCAGCCAAAAATGCGGGTGGACAGCGCGGACGCCCTCTCCCTGGCCTACACCCCCGGCGTGGCCGCGCCCTGCTTGGAAATTCAGAAAGACCCGGCCAAGAGCTATGAGCTGACTGGCCGGTGGAACACCGTGGCCGTGGTCACGGACGGCACCGCCGTTTTGGGCCTGGGGGACATTGGCCCGGAGGCGGGTATGCCCGTCATGGAGGGAAAATGCGTCCTCTTCAAGGAATTTGGCGGCGTGGACGCCGTGCCGCTTTGCATCCGCTCCAAGAACCCGGACGACATTGTGAACACCGTGGCGCTCCTGGCCGGGAGCTTCGGCGGCATCAACCTGGAGGACATCTCCGCCCCCCGCTGCTTTGAGATAGAGCGGCGTCTCAAGGAAATCTGCGACATTCCCATCTTCCACGACGACCAGCACGGCACCGCCATCATCGCCCTGGCCGGTATGCTGAACGCTTTGAAGGTAGTGGAAAAATCCCTCTCCGATGTGCGCATCGTCATCAACGGCGCAGGCGCGGCGGGAACGGCTATCGCCCGGCTTTTGGTGTCCGCCGGGGCCGGGGACGTAATCGTCTGCGACCGCAAAGGCCCCATCGCCGTGGGTCGGGAGGGGCTGAACCCCGCCAAGGCGGAGCTGGCCGAAATCACCAATAAGACCGGCCTGACCGGAACGCTGGCAGACGCCCTCCGGAGCGCGGACGCCTTTATCGGCGTGTCCTCCCCCGGCGTCGTCACCGGGGAGATGGTACGCTCCATGGCGCGGGATGCCATCATCTTTGCCTGCGCCAACCCCACGCCGGAGATATTCCCCGATGAGGCCAAGGCCAACGGGGCCGCCGTGGCCGCCACAGGCCGGAGCGATTTGCCGAACCAGCTCAATAACGTCCTGGCCTTCCCCGGCGTCTTCCGCGGCGCGCTGGATGTGCGGGCCTCGGATATTAACGACGCCATGAAGGAGGCCGCCGCCTACGCCCTGGCCGGATTGGTCAGCGAGGAGGAGCTGAACGCGGAATACATTATCCCCCGCCCCTTCGACCCCCGCGTAAAAGACGCCATCGCCGCCGCCGTGGCCCAGGCCGCCCGCGACACTGGCGTAGCAAGGATATAACGAAAACGAAAGAGTGCGCAAAAATGGGCTATATCAAAACCATTCGGTTTGATGCAGCCCATTTTTAATGCCTTTATTATTATAATAATTTATTCCGCGTTCGCCGCCACGTTCAGTCGGTCGTGAATGAAATCCTGCACGTTCTCCCGCGTGATGTCCAGCGCCACGGCAAGCTCACCAAAGAGGAGGTTTTCCGCGCGCTCCATATAGCGGCGGTCTACCGCGCCGAATTTCAGCTTAGCCTGCTCCCGCTCCTCTTTTTTGCGGTAGGTGGATATGGTAAGCCGCAGAAGATCCAGGCAATCATGACTTTCCAGCTCGGTTTTATAGTGGTTTTCCAGCTGCTGAAGATTCTGGTTGTGATACGCCTCCGCGTGAATGGTGGGTATCTGATCTATCAGGCTCATGGCCTCCTCCCGGCTGATGACCGGGCGTGTGAATACCTTGTCATTATCCACCGGCGTGGTGATGGTGCCTGTCTGATATAACGGGGTTAGCACATAATACAATCTCTCCGGGGCCGTTCTGCTGGCCCGTTTTGGCACAATTTCCGTCACCCTACAAACGCCGGTTCCCCCATATAAAATCAGATCTCCCACCTTATACAAAGCACTACACTCCCTTAAAAAAGTTAGATACAGCGCCCGTCAGAAAAAACAGGCGCATCTCTCCATTGCATACACATTATAGCACTTTTTTACGGAAGATGTAAGTATTTTTTTCGTTTTTTTATATCTTTTTATAAAAAATTTATGAAAAAGCCCGGCCTATGCAGGTCGGGCTTTGCGTATATTAGGAAGCTTTTATTCAGTTCTCGGCCTTGGCAGTGTCCCGCTTGTTCAGGGTGCGCTGGATAATAATCATAAGCACCACGGGAATCAGGGCCGTGACCGCACCCATAACGAAGGTGGAGGTCACGTTTTCCACGGTAGCCTTCAGGATGTTGTTGGACACCCAGTTGAAGAAGATGGAGCTGAAGCCCAGAGCCAGCATGGCCACGCCGTAGTTGGTGCCGGAGTGCTTCGCACCGAACAGATCGGTGCAGAGCGCGGCATTCACAGCGGAGGGGCCGCCATAGGCAAAGGCGATAATGGCGATGGTGGCAAAATAGCCGTAGCCGGTGATGAAGGTCATCAGGACAGCGCCCACAAAGGTCAGGGCAGATAGTACGTGCATGGTTCTTGTGCGGCCCAGCTTATCGCTCAGGGTGGACATGATGATGCGCCCCAGAGCGTTGGTGATGCCCGTGAAGGACACGCAGGCGATAGCGGCGCTCTCCGCCAGGCCGCGGGCCATACCCAGATCCTTAATCAGCGGCACGCAAAGGTTCCAGGTGCCGTTGATGAAGAAGATGGAAAAGAACAGGCACCAGAACGCGGGCTGCTTCATGGACTGGCCCAGGGTGTAGTTCTCTCCGCCGGAAACAGCCTTCTCCGGCAGGTTCAGGCTCTTGATGTATTCCTCACTGGGCAGACTCACAAAGCTGCTGGCAATCAGCCCAAGCACCGCAAACACACCGGCCAGGATAAGGAACACCGGGGTGAAATTCACCACCCCATCCGTGGTGAAAATATTCATCAGTGCGTTGGACAGCGGCGTGAACACCACTGTGGAGAGGCCGAAGGCGCCGCAGGCAAGGCCGGAGGCGAGACCACGGCGGTGGGGCAGCCACTTCTGGATGCAGCTGATGCACGCGCCATATGCGAAGCCGGAACCCAGACCGCCCATGACGGCATAGGTCACATAGATGAGGGAAATGGTTTTCTCTGTCAAAAGCGAGGTCAGGCCAACGCCCAGGGAAACCAGACTGACGCCCAGACAGCACGGCAGCTTGGGGCCTTTCTTGTCGTTGATAAAGCCGCCAATCAGGTTGCCAAACACGAAGGCAAAAATCATATACGAGGAGACCATCCCCGCGGCGGAGGCGTTCCAGTTGAACGCGGTGACGATGGGCGTTTTGAACACGCTCCACAGATACAGGATGCCCACGCAGAGCTGCACGACCAGCGCGCCTATAATGGCAGGCAGCGGATTCATATTCCTTTTCTTCATGTTTCCTCCAAAAAAATACGCCCTTCCGCAGAAGAGACTAAAATCATACTTATATAATATTCCTATTTTCCCCGTCTGTCAATAGACCGGCCCCGATATTCATACGCAGCAAAATCATCGACACGGAAAATTTTCGCTTTTTCTCCTCCGCTAAAAGTGCCTCCCTTCCGCAATTTGGAAGGGAGGCCGGTTGGTTTTTTTACGTTATCATTAGAGCATCATTCCGCCAGCGCAACACCCTCAGCAAGAGCTAAGGCTTCGTCTGCCGTATAGTCGGTGGAGACATGGAGATTAAAGACAATTTCATTATCGGTGTCGTACCAGGATATGACCCAGCACCTCTCAAATTCTTCCATGATATACGCCTCATAGCCATTCACGGTGCAATCGGTAATCTCAAACGCATCCTCTCCGTTGAGAGCGCTGTCTGCTTCCATATATTCCAGCTTCTGAGCATCATAGGCGTCCTGATTAGCCAGAGCAGTCTGCTCCTCATCAGCCCAATAGCGTGCATAATACAGCGAAAACTCTTGGTTCCAATCTCCGGAGTAGTATGTCTTAATTGCGGAGATATAGCAGCCCCCATATAAATCCGCCCATAGGGTGTTCAGGCTGTCCTCCACGCTTTCGGCGCCCGTTGTCATGGTATAGCTCTCCCGGTCAATATCCAGCTCATAATCTCCTAACTGGTCATATACCTCCAGTGCCGCTGCCACGCGGGAATCGCTCGCTGCCTCTCCGTCCGCATACTGATAGTCAGCCACCACCCGTTCAGACACGGCGGCACTGTCGATGCCGTCCAGGGCCGTAAAGTCAATAAGCTCCGCGAGGCTCTCCATATTCTCCATGGTGACGCCGTCCTCCGCACCACAATAGGTCTCGCAGGCAATATAGCAGGTATCCAGCTCCGCAAACAGCAGACCCGTGGATGGGCCGAGGGCCAGCCGCACCGTTACGCCAGAAGCCGTGGTATAGCTTTCCTCCTCGCAGTCCGCCGGAATATCGCCGGAGACGGTACTAAAGCTGACCAGGGAGCCTTTGACGATGCGGTAGACATTCATGCCGTCTATCGCCGTGTACAGCCCGGCAGAAACGTGGACAGCGTTAAAGCTGCCGTCGTCGCAGACCTCCGCGGAACACCAGAAATTGTCCATAAGCGCATCATATTCCTCCGCTTCCAGGCCGAAGGAGGATATGCCCAAATACTCGCACAGCGTTTCTATCGCCTGGTTGGGGTCGTCCTCGTCTGCATTGATAATGACGTTCGCCTGAATAAGCTGAAGGTCATATTTTTCCGCTATCTCATCAAGCGCATCCGCCAACACTCCGTAGCCCAGGCCATAGACGGCCCGATGCGGGTCGCTGTAATCCAGCAAATCCACAGCATTCAAATCCATCTGATGATTAAAAATCAGATCCTCGTACTCCAAATACGCCTGAAGCTCTACCGTACCGTTTATGGCCGCTTCCATCTCCGATTCGTCTTCCGCCGATTCTGTCGTACTGCCGTATATGCTGTAGGTGGCATATTCTGACCCATCCTCCCGCTCATTTGTCTCAATCAATCGGTCTGACAGGCTGTACTGATAGACCGCCAGAGCCGACACGGTAAACGCGGCCACGATTGCCGCGGCAATGAGTATGGTTTGCACGGCCCGGCGCGGCATTCGTCCTTCTGATTTTGTTCGTTTCATAGCTGGTTCCTTTCCCCGGCTTTCCTGCCGGATTTGGTCATAGGCCTGGGAAAGGCGGCTCTCCATGGACTCTGGAAGCTCTGCGTCTTTGCTGAAGGCAGCGCGAAGCCATTTTTCCTGTTTTCTCATAAAACCGTCTCTCCTTTCTCCATCAACGCGGCCAGCTGCTGCCGACCTCGCCTTAATCTTGCGGTGACCGTCCCCAGGGGGATATGCAGCAGGGCCGCTATCTCCCGGGCCTTGAAACCTTCGCCATAATACAGCTCCATCACGGGGCGCAGCGGCGGCGACAGGGCCGCCATCAGGTCATTGAAAACAATATCGCCGCTGGCGTCCTCATCTCCGGCTTGCTCCGGCAGCTCATCCATGACCACCAGCCTCTCCCGGCGGCGGATGATGTCGTTGCAGTTATTGATGAGTATGCGGGTGATCCAGGATTTAAAATATTGGGGCTTTTGCAGGGTGTCCAGCTTTTCCCAGCAGTCCAGAACGGTCTGGGCCACGGCGTCCTCCGCGTCCATCTCGCAGGTGAAAAAGCTGCGTGCTATCTTATACAGGCTCTGCTTATGCTCCTCAATGAGCCGGACGAAAGCATCCTCGTCCCCTGCCCTGGCCCGCTCTATCATCTCTTTCATGGTTTCCTCCGTGCTGAAATGCTGCGGCAGGTCAATATAGTCTCGTTCATAGCCACCTCCACGCGCGACCGGTCTTGCGCTTTACACCCATTAGACGGTTCGGCAGGAGTTTTTATTGCGTGGAGAAAGGAAAAAATAAAGGAGCCGGCGCTAAAACCGGCTCCCATAAATGAGCAATTAATAATTTTCCGCCCGCACCTCAAAATAGGACTGCGCGTGCTTGCACACCGGGCAAATGTCGGGGGCCTTGGTTCCGACTACCATATGGCCGCAGTTGCGGCACTCCCACAGCGTCACGCCGCTTTTTTCAAAGACCTCTTTCGCCTCCACGTTATGCAGCAGCTTGCGATAGCGCTCCTCATGAGATTTCTCAATGGCAGCAACGCCGCGGAACTGCTCGGCAAGGGCATGGAAGCCTTCCTCGTCCGCCTCGCGGGCCATGCGGTCGTACATATCCGTCCACTCATAGTTTTCGCCCTCAGCGGCATGAAGCAGGTTTTCGGCAGTATCGCCTATCTCGCCCAGCGCCTTAAACCACAGCTCAGCGTGCTCCTTCTCGTTGGCGGCAGTTTTCAGGAACAAGTCTGAAATCTGCTCAAATCCCGCTTTCTTTGCAACGCTGGCAAAGTAAGTATATTTGTTGCGGGCCTGGGACTCGCCGGCAAACGCCTCCCAAAGGTTTTTCTCTGTCTTTGTGCCTGCATAGGGATTTTTCGCGGGAGCAGGGGCCGGAGCCTCCTCAATCTTCACGAATTTGCTGGCTGGCTGCTTGCATATCGGGGAGACAAAATCTGCGGTCAGCGTCCCTTCATAAATGTAGCCGCATACGGTGCATTTCCACTTTTCCATAATGATTACCTCCATTTGAAAATGATATTATTCCTCGCACGAACGCTGTCCGCATTCGTGGTCGCTGCATTGTTCGTCGGGGTGACGTTCGCCATGATATATGCATTGGACATCCGGGTCGCAGACAAGCTTATTCACGAGCAACGCCTCCACCGCGGCGTCCGCGCCGCCGATGACACCGCCATAAAGCTTTATCCCTGCCGCAGCAAGCGCCGCCTGTGCGCCGCTGCCAATTCCTCCGCAAATCAATGTATCCACGCGCAGGGCGGTCAGAATCTCCGCCAACGCGCCGTGGCTCTGTCCCTCCGTGTCAACCACCTGAGAAGATGCGACCCTTCCATCCTCCACATCGTAGACCTTAAATCTTTCCGTCCGGCCAAAGTGTTGGAAAATCTGACCACCCTCATAGGTGACTGCAATTCGCAGGATATTCTCCCCTTTTGGCCTGTCAAAAAGCTGATATAGCTCCCGCTTGCTGCATCTCTGCGTTCCGCAATAGCTGTTCCGCCCGTCGCAGAGGCGATACTCGCCTCCCTCTATCCGCAGGGGACGACTGTCCACCAGCGCGTCCGCCATTTTTCTGCGGGCCGTTTCATATATCCGCTGGGCCGTTGTCCTCGCAATCTGCATCCGCTGACTGCACTGCTCCTGAGACAGACCCTCCTTGTCTATCAGACGAATCGCCTCATACTCGTCCACCGTTAAAACCACCGGCTGCTGCTCTTCATCGTTCCATAACGGGTCAAATCCAATCGTCTGCGGAAGACGGCATATCATCCTGCATTTTGTCGGCCTTGGCATGGCTCTCTCACGTCCTCCTCACAAATGATTGTAATTTAATTATACAACCGTTTATGGCATATGTCAATTATATTTTCCAGCACACACTCAGGGGAACAAAGCGAATAACAGCATATTTTATACACTAATCTAATGAATGCGTTTTTTAGCTATTTCTTTCACATGATTGTGTTTTTTTATAGACAACGTAACACAGGAATGATATACTATATCAGTAATTTTATATAAGGAGGAGTTTTCATGGAAAACGTCAAAAAGTACATTGCCGAAGCTATCGGAACCTGCGTTCTGGTGACGTTCGGCTGCGGCACTGCCTGCGCCGTTGGATGCGCCAGTGACGCGGGCAGCGGGTACCTTCTCACCGCGCTTGCCTTTGGTCTGGTCATCGTTGCCATGGCCTACAGCATCGGCAACATCTCCGGCTGTCACATTAATCCGGCCGTCTCCCTGGCAATGCTTATCCGCAAGCAGCTCTCTGTCCGGGATTTCATCGGATATGTGGTTGCCCAGCTCATCGGCGCGGCCCTTGGATGCGTGGTGCTGGGCGTGGTGTTCGGCTTTGACTGCGGCTTCGGCGCAAACCAGATACAGGAAGGCTGGACAAACGGCACGGTAGCCGGAGCGCTGCTGGTGGAGCTGGTGCTGACGTTCGTATTCGTCCTCGCGATTATCGGCGGTACGAGTCAGGTGGAAAATTCCGCCATCTCCGGCCTGGTGATTGGTCTCACCCTGACGC
>JAJBVW010000010.1:6610-15099 GCA_020866945.1 Oscillospiraceae bacterium | reverse complement strand
CATTGCCCTGACCGGCACCTCCGTCAAGCCGGCCCGCAGCCTGATGCCCGCCCGCTTCGCCGGCGGCACGGCCCTCTCTCAGGTGTGGATATTCATTGTAGCCCCTCTGGTCGGCGGTGCGCTGGCTGCGGTAGTTTATGGGGCGCTGGAGTCCTCTAAGAAAGAGTAAGTTTTCCCCCCACTACAAACGCCCACCTGCCGGGCGGCAATAAAACAGCCCCCTGTTTTCAGGGGGCTTTAATAATGCATATTTTACTCATCCTCTGGCACAGAGGCAGGGGAGGCAAGCTCAGGCTCAGGGAGAACTACGTCAGGCTCGGGGTCGGCCACAGGGGCTTCCTCAAACTGGAAGGCAGGCTCACTGCTGATCTCCGGCTCCTGTACCGGCTGCGGCTCCGGCTGATATACCGGCGCTGAAGTCGCTGCTGCCGCGGAAGGGGCAGTCGCTTTTGTAGCACCAGTATTTTGAGCGAAAAAATCAACGCTCTCCTCTCCGCCAACAGCGGCAGACAGGGCACTGCTCTCCGCCATGGCTTCCGCTTTGTTGGCCTTATGGTTGCGCACAGCTACAAGGATCATGACGCAAATATCAAACGCACCGTTCAGGCAGAACGCGATGCCAAGAGCCATCATGCCGGAGGCAAAGCCGCTGTCAGACTTCGTGCCAAACAGCTCGATGCCCACGGGATAGACGTACTCAAGCACGGTAACAACACCCAAAGCGATTCCCAGCACGGCCATGATAAGGGCCAGCCACCAGGTCTTAAAGCGCATACGGGCCAAATCCAGGCAATACTGGAGCTTCAGGATACCGTCCAGCGCTACGGCCACGCCCAGAATCTTCACAACGGTGCTCAGCAGGATGCTGACGGTAGCGCCATCGGTAATGAGACCGCTGAAGGCCACATACGCACCCAACAGCAGGGCAATCAGGCCAACGCAGAACTCCGAACGGTACACACCGCTGACAGGACGGCGGGCAAAATAGATGATGATGTAGATGATGCCAATAACACCCAGCACACCGCCGATGAAATAGCCGCTGTAGCTATACACCAGAACAGGTTCCACAATGAACGCCACACCCATGAGGATGCTTACAAGCGCCGTGATGATGAGGTTGCGGATAGGATTTGTCAGCATACCCGTCTTTTTCGCTGTGGACGCAGTAGCCAGCGGGGGTCTAGCTGCGGCCTTTGCGTTCTTCTTGGCGGATTTCTGAGCCTTCTTTGCGGCCTTTGCGGCTTTTTTATCCGCCTTTTCAGCCTTTTTGTTTGCCTTGGCGGCCTTTTGGGCAGCTTTCGCAGCTTTCTTGGCCGTCTTGTTGTCAACTGCCGTGGCAGCTGTGCCCACTGCCATATCTACAGCAGCGCTCTCGGTCTCCAAACTTTTTTTAGCCATGGGAACTTACCTTCCTATCATTTTTAGTGTCTTAAACTCAAGTACGAGTTATGTTCCTCTGCCTCTGCTTTGTATCCATACACGTTATGTTATATAATATCATGACTCTTGTCAAAAGTAAAGCAAATTTTATGCATTTTCCTAGTAAAATATATACAAATATATACTAAAATCTACTAAAACCCGATTCCTACAACGAATTTCTCACAAAATAGGCCCGTGCGCAGGCAATGAAGCGCTCCGCGGCGGGGGTGAGCTTCCTGCCCCGCTCATAGCTGATGCATAGCTCCGGGGCAAAGCCCTCCATGCGAATGGAGAAGATTCGCATATCCTCCGGCAGCCCCATCTCCTGCTGCATATGGCGCAGGATGCCTCTGGGCGCAATCATCCCGCCCACGCCGGAACAGCAAAGGGAGTAGTTCACACGGTCATTCGCGGAGGCGGCCACCACCTCCGGGGCAAAAGCACGCTCCCGGCCCAATCCCTGGGGCACGCTGGAATCCGCAAGCAATACAAAAGGAATACCGCTCAGCAGGCGAAGGTCGCCCGTGGCCTCCATCTGTTCCGCCAGAGACGGCCAAACCGGCCCCAGAGACGAGGACAGCACGCTCTCCCGCACGGCCAGGGCCATATCGTCATGACACAGGACAATGGATTCCATATCCCTCGCCCCGGAATAGGTCAGAAAATGGAGGTCAATTTTCCGCAGCTCCTCAGGAGCCATGCCCCGCTCCCGCTCCACAATCTGAAACTGACAGTCGGGATTTTCCGTGACAAAGGCACGACCCAGCCCGGACAGGAAGGGCGGCGGCCCATTTTTAGCGATGCCAATGGTGAGTCTCTGCCGGCGGCCTGTTTTTATCCTCTCCAAATCCCATTCCAGTCGGCTTTTGGCGGATAATATTTCCTCCGCGCCCTGGGCCAAGCGTTCCCCCGCTTCCGTCAGCGTCAGCGGGCGCGTCCGGCTGAACAACTCCGTACCCAGTTCCTCCTCTAAACGCCGGATATGCTCCGACAGCGTCTGCTGAGACAGGTTCAGCCGTCCCGCCGCCCCCTTGAAGCTCCGCTCCTGGGCTACTACCTGAAAATATCGCAATGTAAGGAAATTCATGGTTTTTCCTCTCTTATGACAGAGGTTTATCTGTATTATAGCAACAGTGTATCACATTCAATTCCGGCACGCAATCCCATATACGAAAAAAATAAGGAGCCGCGTTTTAATTGCGGCTCCCTATGGGATGATTCTGGTGCATCAATCTGCTCGCTCGGCCTCCCAGCTGCGGATTGCGCCGCTGTAGCCGTCTATCTCGAACTCATACTCCATACCGTTATAGATAATCTTTCCCTCGTATTGGAGGCGTCCGTCATCATAATCAGTCTCAAATTCCCGAATATTGCTGGTCGTTGCGCCGGGTACCTGGGCCAGAGCGATGGCCTTTGCCTCGTCCGCCGTGATGGTAGTGGTGCTGGTACTGGTGCTCGTGCTGGCAGTATATCTGACCTCATAGTCGTAATCAAGCACAACCCCGGTAGAAGCGTCTATCTCATACTCATATTCGGCATCCGTCGTATAGAACTCTACGTCGTAAACCTTCCGCCCATCGTCCGTATCCAGCTTGGTCTTGGTGAAGGTCGCAGCCGACTCGCTCACGCCCGCACTGGACAGCGCGATGCTTCTGGCCTCGCTTTCGGTAATTAGGGTGCTGGTAGTCGTGGTCGAACTGCTGGAGCTGGTAGAGCTGGTGGAATCGCTGGTGGTACTGGAGCTGCCGGTACCAGCAGAAGCACTGGTGGTACCTGAACTGCCGGTGGCGGCAGTGCTGCCGGTATTGGCAGACGTGGTCTTGGCAGGGTCGTAGTCGAAGTCTACGATAGCCCCTGTGGCGGCGGAAATCTCATAGTCGTATTCGTCATAGGCCGCTGTATAGAACTCCACGTCATAAACCTGCTGTCCGTTGTCGTAGTCCAGCTTGCATTTTACGATAGTGACTTCTCCCTCTGTCAGCCCCGCATCCGCCAGGGCGATGGCCTTTGCCTCGTCCGCCGTGATGATAGAAGTAGCGGCGGTGTCAGTCCCGGCGCTGCTGGAGGCTTCTGCCTCTGCGGCAGCCGCGTCCTCCGTGGAGGTGTTTGTTTCTGTAGCTTCCAGGGTGCTGGCCACTTTGGAAACCACCTGGGTGGTATTTTCCGCTGTAGCGTTTACATTCTCGCTTTCGATGATGACGCCGGTCAGAGCGTCCACATCAAACTCATACTGTACGCCGTCTACGGTCAGCTCCACATCGTAGTAATCCACGCCGTTTTTGCTGGAAAGCTCTGCGCTAATCTGTTCCACCTGTCCCGCCGTCAGTCCGGCGGCTTCCAGAGCCAGGGAGCTTGCGTTTTCCGTGCCGATATATTCAAGGGCAGCAGTGTCTTGCGTGCATCCCACCAACAGGAGGGCGGCCAGGGCCAGCGCACAAACGATAATGAGGGTCTTTCTTTTCTTGGTCTTCATGGGTCGTTCTCCTTTCAGAATTTGAAGTTTGGTATTTGATTTAGGAACCCCGTTCCTTGTTTCTGATGCTAGTTTACGACCCAAACCTTTCACGAAAATGAAATTATATGAAATTTTGAAAAAATTTTTTGTTTTCCTCTTTGGGGCCTTCCCGCACTCTATTTTAAAATCCATGAACCCATTGATGTTCCTTAATTTCCGGCCTCTTATATATCCCTTTGACAGGCCAGAAAGCGCCGGGATGAATCCCGGCGCTTGGTTTTGTTATTTGTATTTTTTTATTGGTCAGCGCCGAACTCGGCCTTGTAGGCTTCGGCCAGCTTTTCGGGCCAATCGGAGGTAGCCTCCAGGATGCCGGTGAAGAAGCGGAGGGTCTTCGGCTCGTGGATGAAGCGCAGGCCGCCGATCAGGTCACGGTGGTCATACAGCCACTCTACGCGGTCAATGACATACTCTGTCTGGGAGAGCGTGAACACGCGCCGGGGGAAGGCCAGGCGGAGCAGCTCCATGGAGGCGAAGCGCTCGCTGCCGTCGGCGTTGCGCTCCTCAGACAGGGTGCCGCGCTCCATGCCGCGGATGCCGCCGGCGATATACATAGCCGCCGCCAGAGCGCCGGCAGGATATTCCTGCTGGGGGATATGAGCGCAGAACTCCATGGCGTTCAGGTGAGCGCCCAGGCCGCCGCCGGGGGTAATAACAGGAACACCGTACTCGTCCAGCTTGCGGACGCAGTAATCCACAAACTGAGGCCCCTGGGAGATAACGTCCATATCCATGGATTCGTCAAAGCCCACGGTCATGGCCTCCATCTCCTTGACGGACATACCACCGTAGGTCAGGAAGCCCTCGAACATGGGAACCAGATCCTCCATGGAGTGATACATGGCCTCATCCCGCACCAGGATGCCGCCGCCGCGGGCAAAGCCGAACTTCCGGCCGGAGAAGTAGATGATGTCGAACAGATCCGCGATCATGCGGGTCAGCTCCCGGATGGACTTGTCCTCCATGCCCGCCTCGCGCTTTTTGATGAAATACAGGTTATCCTGAAGCAGAGAGGCGTCCATAACAGTAATGATGCCGTACTTCTTCGCGATGTCGGTAGCAGCCTTCATGTTGGCGTAGGAAACGGGCTGACCGCCAATCAGGTTGGTGCCAGACTCGATGCGGATGAAGGGAACGTTTTCGGGGGTCTCCTTCTTAATGCAGGCCTCCAGGGCCTCCAGGTCGATGTCGCCCTTGAAGGGGAGGTCGCTCTTCGGCTCCAGGCCCTCCTGCTTTACAAGCTCCTCCACGCGGCCGCCGACACGGGTGATGTGGGCCTTGGCGGTGGTGAAGTGGTAGTTCATGATAACACAGTTGCCCGGCTTTACGAACCGCTCGGTCAGAATATTCTCACAGGCGCGGCCCTGGTGGGCAGGAAGCAGATAGTGAATGCCAAAGATCTCCTCCAGCTTTTTCTGCATACGATAGAAGGTCTCACTGCCGGCATAGGCGTCGTCGGCCAGGAGCATGGCGGACTGCATATTGTCGCTCATGGCATTCACGCCGGAGTCGGTCAGCATATCCATAAAGATGTCGCCGTTGTGGAGCTGGAAGGTGTTATAGCCCGCGTCCTTAATGCGCTTTACACGCTCGTCCACAGGAAGCAGAGTGAGCTGCTGGACGATTTTTACCTTGTGCATCTCCATGGGGATAGGCTCGTGGTTATAAAATTTGATCTCAGGCATATTCTTTCTCCTTATAATACTTGTCTTTCCGCTTTGAAATAGGTTTTAAAGCTTTAAAGTGTTCTACCTCATTATAAGCCTATTTCTCCCAATGCACAAGTAAATTTTTACAAAAAAGCAGCGATGCGCCAAAATATTTTTCAGCGCATCGCTGTGATTCTATTAAAAATCGAACAGGGTCATTTGGCTTGTCTCCGGCATATCGCCAAAGGCCCCCAGCCTCCGCAGAGCCTCGATATGGGCAGAGCTGACCTTGGGGCAGGCAGCCGCAAGCTCCTCCACAGAGACGAAGGAATCCTTCTCCTCTCTGGCCCGAGCCAGATCCATGGCCGCCGTGTCGCCCAGGCCGGATACAGCCACAAAAGGCACCCGCAGCTTTTTGTCACCCTCCGGCAGGAACTTGAAGGCGTCCGATTTATACAGGTCGATGGGCGCGAACTCAAAGCCACGCATATAGAACTCGTACACCATTTCCAGGGAGGTATACAGCTCCTCCTCCTTGCCGGTCAGCTTGGGGGCAGCCTTCAACTCCTTGATCTTCTGCCTGACCTGGTTCAGGCCCCCGGTCATCATGGCGGCGTCGAAGCCGTCCTTCTGGCTCCGGCGGTAGAACAGCGCGGAATAGAACGCCAGGGGGTAATGCACCTTATACCAGGCAATACGGAAGGCCATCAGCACATACGCTACCGCGTGCGCCTTGGGGAACAGGTATTCTATCTTATGGCAGGACTCGATGTACCACTCCGGGACGTTATGATCCCGCATGGCCTGCTCCTGCTCCTCAGTGAGCTGCTTGTTTTTCTTTCGGACGTTCTCCATAGACTTGAACGCAGTGTTTGCGTCGATGCCCATGCTCATGAGATAGAGCATAATGTCATCCCGGCAGCCAATGGTCTCGGACACGCTGGCGGTCTTGGAGCGGATCAGATCCTGGGCGTTTCCAAGCCACACACCGGTACCGTGGGAATAGCCGGACAGGCGCACCAGCATATCGAATTTATCCGGCTTGGTGTCCACCAGCATCTGCCGGGTAAAGCCGGTGCCAAACTCCGGGATGCCGATGGAGCCAGTCTGCCCGATGATGGGGTCGTCCTCCGGCACGCCCAGGGCCTTAGGCGAGGAAAACAGGCTCATGGTCTCCGGGTCGTCCAGCCGAATTGTCTTGGCGTCCGTACCGGTGAGGTTTTCCAGCATATTGATCATGGTGGGGTTATCGTGGCCCAGCTCGTCCAGCTTCAGAAGGTAATCCTCCATGAAGTGATATTCCAGGTGGGTGGTGATAATATCCGTGCCGGGGTCGTCCGCCGGGTGCTGGACGGGGCAGAAATCTGTCACGTCCATGTCCTGCGGAATGATGACCAGGCCGCCAGGGTGCTGGCCTGTGGTTCGCTTCACGCCCACAAGCCCCTGGGCCAGCCGGTTCATCTCCGCCTGATTCATTTCCAGGCCGCGATCCTCAGCGTACATCTTCACATAGCCAAAGGCGGTCTTTTCCGCGATGGTGCCCACCGTTCCGGCCTTGAACACATGGTCAGCGCCAAACAGCGTGCGGGTATAGGCGTGAGCCTGGGCCTGATATTCCCCGGAAAAGTTCAGGTCAATATCCGGTACCTTGTCCCCCTTGATGCCAAGGAACGTAGCGAAGGGGATGTCGAACCCCTCCTTGCTCAGCTCCTGGCCGCAGCGGGGGCAGATTTTATCCGGCATATCCGCGCCGCAGCCGTATCCCTTGCCGGACTCAAAATCCGTGTAATAGCAGTTGTGACAGAGATAATGGGCGGGCAGGCTGTTCACCTCTGTAATGCCGGAGAGATAGGCCACCAGGCTGGAGCCTACGCTGCCTCGGCTGCCCACAAGATAGCCGTGGGCGTTGGAGTCCGCCACCAGCTTTTGGGCGGACATATAGATCACGTCGAAATGGCGGCCCAGAATGGTGTCCATCTCATGCTCCACCCGGTCAGTTATAATCTTCTCCGGATTGTCGCCGTAAAGCTCCTTCAGCCGCCCGTATACAAGCTCCTTCAGCTGACCGTCGGAATTTTCAATGACCGGCGGATAGAGCCGCAGCTCCGGCAGCAGCTCTACCTGCCCTTCAATCATATCCGCCACAAGGTTGGTGTTCGTCACTACCACCTCATAGGCCTTCTCCTCGCCCAGGTACTCAAATTCCTGAAGCATTTCCTCCGTGTTGCGGAAATACAGAGGCATATCCTGGTCAGCGTCGGAAAACTTCTTGGCGTTTAGGAGAATGTGTCGGTATATCTCGTCCTCCGGCTCCATGAAATGCACGTCCCCTGTGGCACAGACAGGCTTTCCCAGCTCATCTGCAAGCTGAATGACCCGGCGGTTCATGTTTTGGAGCTGTTCAACGCTTTGGGCCATGCCGTTATTGAGCATAAAGGCGTTGTTGGCGATGGGCATGATTTCAAAATAATCATAAAACTCCCCAATGCGCCGCAGCTCCGCCCGGCTTCGGTTTCGCGCGACAGCCTGGAAAAATTCTCCCGCCTCGCAGGCAGAACCGACAAGAAGCCCCTCCCGGTGCTGCATCAGCAGGCTTTTCGGGATGATCGGCACCTTGCGGAAATGCTCCAGATGGCTTTTGGAGATAAGCTCATACAGGTTTTTCAGCCCCACCCGGTTTTTCACCAGCAGGGAGATATGCCGCGTGCGGGGATGCTTGCCCGCCTTTTTCCGCAGCGCAAAGCAAAGACTGTTCACCTCGCTCAGACGAGCCGCACCCTTCTCCTGAAGCATGGGAATAAATTTTTGCAGTATCCGCCCGCAGACCAGCGCATCATCGGAGGCACGGTGATGATGGAATCCGGGCAGACCCAGCCGGTCGGACACCACATCCAGCTTGA
>JAJBVW010000010.1:0-6600 GCA_020866945.1 Oscillospiraceae bacterium | reverse complement strand
CGTCAGGCAGCAGCGCCTGGGCCAGCGCCAGCGTGTCGATATATAAGGGCTGGAAGGGCCGCCCCATTCGCTCCGCAGCGGCGGAGATAAAGCCCACGTCAAAATCCGCGTTGTGGGCGCAGAGCGGCCGGCCCGCGACGAAATCCAGAAAGGCCCCCACGGCCTCGGCCTCCTCCGGGGCGTCAAAAACGTCCCGGTCAGTGATGCCGGTCAGGTGCTGGATATTTGGCGGGATAGGCATACCGGGATTGACGAAGGTCTGGAACCGCTCCCCCGGCCTTCCATCCGCGCCAAACACCACCGCGCCTATTTCCGTGATGCGGTCGTTTTGGTCGGACAGGCCGGTGGTCTCGATGTCGAAGGCCACGTATTCCCCGTCCACTGGGCCGTCTCCCTCCCCGCGGACGGCGGCGGCCTCGTCGATGTCGTTTATGTAATAGCCCTCCATGCCGTAGATGACCTTGACGCCCTTAGCGGCTTTGGAGGCGGCGGGAAATGCCTGGGCCACGCCATGATCGGTGATGGCCACGGCGGGCATCCCCCAGGCCGCCGCCCGCTTCACCGCACCCGCCGGGTCGGTCAGGGCGTCCATGGTAGACATCTGGGTGTGCAGATGCAGCTCCACCCGCTTCACCGGGGCGTTGTCCGGGCGCAGAGGAGGGGCCTCCGCCAGCTGGATATGACGCGGCTCCAGCTCCACCTCCTTGCTGTAATTATTGAATTTCATGGCCCCAGAAACGGTCAAATACATCCCCGGCGCGATTTTGTCAACGATGGACTGATCCTCTTCCTTGGGGATGAATTTGGATACCCGCACGCTGCCGGTGCCGTCGGTCATGTCAAACTGCAAAACCGACGCCCCCAGCTTCTGAATGGCGCGGCTCTCCGCCGCGAATACTCTGCCGGAGACGATCACCGTTTTCTGCTCCGGGCTTGCGCTGCTCATGGCCGTCGGCAGGCCCTTGATGGTCTTGCCCATCAGCACTGCGCCGGTCTTTTTCGTTCCCGCTTGCGGGGCGGCAGTCTTTTTCTCCTGGGGCCATGTAGCATCCAGGGTGACGGCCCGAAGGCCGTATTCCTGCGCCAGCTTCCACTCCAGGGATGAAACCTCCGCCGGCGCGGGCATGGAAGGAAACCGCGCCCGAACGGTCATGTCCATCCGATCACGGTTCACCGTAGCGGTCAGAACGCTGGCGGGGCCAAGGTTCCCGTAGCTCTTGTCAATCCCCTCGCAGCAGGGGAACATATCTAAAAATGGAATCGCGTCCAAGGCTTATGTACTCCCTCCCTCGCGCTCTATCAGCGCCATCAGCCGATCCAACAGCTGGGCCTCTGGTATTTTCGTCTCCACGACCTGCCCCTTCCTGAACAGGCTGCCGAAGCCCTTGCCCCCGGCTATGCCGAAATCGGCCTCCCGTGCCTCGCCGGGGCCGTTGACCTCGCACCCCATGACCGCGACGGTGACGGAGCTTTCCAGGCCGGAGAGCCGCGCCTCCGCCGCACGCGCCAGGGAGATAAGGTCGATCTGCGTCCGCCCGCAGGTGGGGCAGGAAACGAACCGCACCCCGCCCTTCCGCAGGCCGCAGGCCCGCAGGATGGCGAGACCGGCCCGCACCTCCTCCGCCGGGTCGGCGGTCAGGCTGACCCGGATGGTGTCTCCAATGCCCTCCATGAGAAGGGTTCCAATGCCGACGGCGGAATTCACAAGCCCGCCATAGCTTGTACCCGCCTCAGTGACGCCCACATGAAGGGGGCAGTCGAACTGCTCCGCCGCCAGGCGATAGGCGGCCACCGCCGTCGGCACGTCCGACGCCTTGACGGACAGGGCCACATCCTGAAAATCCACCCGCGCCAGGGCCTCCAGCTCCAGGGCCGCGCTCTCTACCAAAGCCTCCGCCGTGGGGCCGCCGTATTTTGCCAGCACGCCCTTTTCCACGGAGCCGGAGTTCACCCCCACCCGAATGGGGATGCCCCGCTCCTTGCAGGCGCAGGCCACCGCCGCCACCTTTTCAGCGGAGCCGATGTTGCCGGGATTTATCCGAACAGCGGAGACCCCGGCCTCCGCCGCCAAAAGCGCCAACCGGTAGTCGAAGTGGATGTCCGCCACCACCGGCATGGGGGCCTGGGCCATAATGTCCTTCAGGGCGCGGGCCGCGTCCTCATTGGGTACCGCCACCCGGATAATGTCGCATCCCGCCGCCGCAAGCGTGCGCATTTGGATAAGCGTCGCCTCTGTGTCCTGTGTCTTCGTGTTGCACATGGACTGGACGGACACAGGCGCGCCGCCGCCCACAGGGATATTTCCCACATGAATCTGTCTTGTCTGCTCTCTTTTCATGGTCTACTCTCCCGCTATCCCGCGATGATACGCACTATATCGTTATACATTACATACACCATCAGCCCCATCAGCAGCACCAGTCCGGCGGTGTTGATATACGCCTCGTACTTGGGGTCTATCTTTTTCCGCGTCAGCCTTTCCAGCACCCAGGTGACAATAAGGAAGAATATCCGTCCTCCGTCCAGCGCCGGGAGGGGCAGAAGGTTCATCACCGCGAGGTTAATGGCGATAAACGCCGCGAGATAGGCGATGTTCAAAAACGCGTCGTAGGTGGTTGCCGATTCCGTTCCCACCTCGGCGATCATGTCCACAATGCCAACCACACCGGACATCTGGTCAACGCCCACCGCGCCGGTTATCAGGTCAACCAATCCGAGCCGCACCATGCGCACAAAATCCAGGGCGCAGTACCAGGAGTATTTCATCTGGGCTAAAAAGCCGGTCTCCTTCACGCCGAAATACAGCCCGTAGCGCATGACAGCCTCGCCCGTGTCCGGGTCGGTGTATTCCAGGAGGGTGATGTAATAATCCTCCAGCGTCACCTTTTCCCCGTCACGGATGACCACGATGTCCGCATAATCGCTGTCATTCCGTTCCAAATAGGTGGACACGTCAGAGGAGAAATAAATCCGCTCCCCGTTTATCTTATAGAACGTGTCCCCAACCATCAGGCCGTCCTCTCCCTCGTAGGGACAGCCATCCATAAAGCTGGTGATGGTGGGAGTGGTGAAGGCGGAAAGCTGGGAAAAGCAGATGATAATCAGCACAAATCCCAGCAAAAAGTTCATAAACGCTCCCGCCGCCAGGATGATGAGCCGCTTCCACACGGCGGCATTGGAAAATGCCTGGGGGTCGTCCGAATCCTCGTCCTCCCCCTCCATGGCGCAGTACCCGCCGATGGGCAGGCACCGAAGACTTATCTGCGTTCCACTCTTACTCTCCTTTGTCCAAATGGCCGGCCCCATGCCGATGGAAAACTCCAACACCTTCACACCGCAGAGCCGGGCCGCCAGAAAATGCCCCAGCTCGTGAATGGCGATCAGCACGCCGAAGATGACGATGGCCAGCAAAATGTAAAACAAAGTACCCATATAAATCCTTTCCGGGATGATAAAACGCTGTTGACTCTATTCTATTCAGCTGGGCGGAAAATTATTGAAGCCGCTCCATAACCTGCCGCCGGGCCTGTTCGTCCGCCGCGAGGATGTCCTCCAGGCTCGGCTCCGCCATGACGGGCGCGGCCTGCACCGCCGCCGCCACCCGGTCGTATATCTCATTATATCCAATTTTCCCCTGCAAAAACAGGCCCACCGCCGCCTCGTTTGCAGCGCTCA
Organism: Oscillospiraceae bacterium; assembly: GCA_020866945.1. GTDB lineage: Bacteria > Bacillota > Clostridia > Oscillospirales > Oscillospiraceae > CAJOIG01. The sequence continues at coordinate 2,925 of JAJBVW010000010.1, read as the reverse complement.
TCACCGCCGGGGCCAGACCGCCCTGGCGGGCGCAGTCCATGGCCAGGGCCAGGCAGGGGGTGTTTTCCAGGTTCGGCGCTTCAAAGGTCATGTCCTTCATCTGCCAGAAATCCAGCCGCTGATAGGGGGATTCACACCGCTCCGGCCAGGTCATGGCGTATTGGATGGGCAGGCCCATGTCCGGCACCGCGAGCTGCGCCAGCACCGTGCCGTCGTTCAGCTCCACCATGGAGTGTATGACGCTCTGGGGATGGACGATGACCTGAATATCCTCCGGGGTGACGGAAAACAGATGCATGGCCTCGATAAATTCCAGGCCCTTGTTCATCATGGTGGCGCTGTCCACCGAGATTTTCGCCCCCATGTGCCAGTTGGGGTGTCGCACCGCCTGCTCCGGGGTGACAGAGGCGGTCTGCTCCCTTGTCCAGCCACGGAACGGCCCGCCGGAGCCGGTCAGGAGGATTTTATGAAGCTGGCTCCGCCGCCCCTCCAGGCACTGAAAAATGGCGGAATGCTCACTGTCCACGGGCAGGATTTCGGCCCCCTGCTCCGCCGCCGCTTTCATCACCAGCTGACCCGCACAGACCAGAGTCTCCTTATTGGCGAGGCATATCCGTTTTTTCGCAGCGATGGCGTCCAGGGTGGGCCGCAGCCCCACGGAGCCGGACACTGCCGTCACCACGCCCTCGCAGTCGTATACCGCCGCCGCCCGCAGGCCGCTCATCCCATCGCCAATCTCCACGTCCAAATCCGCCACGGCGATTCTCAGCTCCTTCGCGGCCTGAACGTCATACATGTCAGCGAATTTTGGCCGGAACCGGCGGATTTGCTCCTCCAGCAGCTTCACGCTCCGCTGGGCGGTCAGGGCCGTCACCCGGATGTCCAGCCGCTCCGCCGCGTCCAGCGACTGACGGCCAATGGAGCCGGTGGAGCCAAGGACGGAAACAGAATGTATCATGGGTCTATCCCCTCCTATTTCACATTGCCATACCGGCGGTTCCGGCTGTGGTATATCTCGATGGCCTTGTCTATCTCCCGCTCATCAAAATCCGGCCACAGCACGTCGGAAAAGACCATCTCCGTATAGGCCATCTGCCAGAGAAGATAGTTAGAAATCCGCGTCTCCCCGCCGGGGCGGATGAGAAGGTCAGGGTCAGGCACGCCGGCGCTCCAAAGATAGCTTCCGAAGCGCTCCTCTGTAAGCTCTGGGCAGCCGTCCGCCGCCCATTTTTTGGCCGCACGGACGATCTCGTCCCGGCCTCCGTAGTTCAGGCAGACGTTTACCTGACCGCCCTGGTAATTTTTGGATTTTTCCGCGCAGTCGCGGCAAAGCTCCTGAAGCTCCGGGCTGAGGGCGGTTAAATCCCCAAAAAAGCACAGGCGGGTCTGCTCCGCCGCGAGGCCCTCCAGGGCCTCCCCCAGGTATTTTTTCAGCAGACCCATAATGGCCTGCACCTCCTCCATGGGGCGCTTCCAGTTCTCGGTGGAGAAGGCGTACACCGTCAGATATTCCACCCCGATGCGGCGGCAGTATTTGGCCGCGCGGCGGAAGCTCTCCACCCCGGCGGCATGGCCGGCCGTGCGGGGCAAACCGCGTTTTTTTGCCCAGCGGCCGTTGCCGTCCATAATGATGGCGATATGGCGGGGGGGACTGCCCGCCCCCTCCGCCAATTCGTTTTGTTTTTTGGGAATCATATGGCAAAAAGCTCTTTTTCCTTGGCCTCTGTCAGCTTGTCGATGTCCTTGATGTTGTCGTCCGTCATTTTCTGGAGGTCGCGCTCCAGAATCTTCTGGTCATCCTCGGTAATCTCCCCCGCCTTGAGCTGTTTTTTTATCTTGTCCATAGCGTCCCGGCGGATGTTCCGCACGGCCACCTTGGCATCCTCGCCGTATTTGCGCACCTGCTTCGCCAGCTCCTTGCGGCGCTCCTCCGTCAGCTGGGGGAACACCAGGCGAATAACGCGGCCGTCGTTCTGCGGGTTGATGCCCAGCTCAGAGGTCTGGATAGCCTTCTCAATGCCCTTCAGAACCGAGGCGTCCCAGGGGGTAATGACCAGCGTGCGGGGGTCGGGGACAGAGATGGCGGCCACCTGGTTAATGGGGGTGGCAGTGCCGTAATAGTCCACGGTGATGCCGTTCAAAACGGCGGCGTTGGCCCGTCCCGCCCGGACAGCGTCGAATTGGCCGGAAAGGAAGTCCTTGGCCTTTTTCATTTTGTCCTCAAATTCCTTTAGTTCCGCTTTCAGTTCCATGAGTATGTCCTCCTAATAAATCAGTATAATTTCAGGCTCGCCAGACAAGCCTTTAGTCCACAATCGTTCCGATGCGTTCGCCGCAAACCACCCGGACGATGTTCTCCGGCGGGTTCAGGGCGAATATCATGGTGGGGATGGCGTTATCCTGCAACAGGCAGGCGGCAGTCGAGTCGATAACGGTCAGATGCTCCTCCAGGATGCGGCGGTAGGTGATGCTGTCCAGACGCTGCGCCGTGGGGTCGGTCTTGGGGTCAGCGGTGTATACGCCGTCGATGTTCTTCGCCATCAGCAGAATATCCGCCCCCAGCTCCGCGGCTTTCAGGGCTGCGGCGGAATCTGTGGAAAAATAGGGGTTTCCGCTGCCGCCGCCGAAGATGACCACCCGGCCCTTTTCAATGTGGTGCATGGCGCGGCCATAGCAGTATGGCTCCGCGATGCGCGGCATATCGATCATGGTCTGCACCCGGACAGGAACATCGACCTGCTCCAGGGCTTCCGCCATGGCCAGGCTGTTCATCACGGTGGCCAGCATACCCATCTGGTCGGCCCGGGAGCGCTCCATGCGGCCTCCGCCGTCCTTCACGCCGCGCCAGTAGTTGCCGCCGCCGGTGACGATGCCCACCTGGACGCCCATCTCCGTGCAGCGCTTCACCGCCTGGCACACCTGGCG
>JAJBVW010000076.1:12386-12739 GCA_020866945.1 Oscillospiraceae bacterium | reverse complement strand
GCCATGGATGGCCCTCCTCCTGGTTTTTCCAGCGTGTACGTCTCAAAATTGAGAATCTGCCTCATATGTTTCTATTATAGCACATATGTTTGTGTATATCAATGTGAAATCATGTTTATGTGATATTATTTCACAAATATTGGATTTTCCAAAAACCGCCCAAATTGTCATAAAATTATTTGACTTTTGCCGCAAATTGGTGTATTCTAAAGTGTAATATGACGGCGTGGTGGAATGGCAGACACTGGGGACTTAAAATCCCCTGTCCGTAAGGACGTGCGGGTTCGAGCCCCGCCGCCGGCACCAGCTCAGAATGGCCCCGAAGACGGTAGGGCCATGCGGAGCCTGGCCCA
>JAJBVW010000076.1:0-12376 GCA_020866945.1 Oscillospiraceae bacterium | reverse complement strand
ACAAAACGGAAGGATTTCGTTTCTTTGTCCCGCTTTTTTACAGCTTTTTGCGATTGTAAAATGCTTTTTATCCGCGCATATGATACGATGACAAATAAAGAAATTATTTGATTTTATATAAGGTGGTAATAAGCAATGGCATCCATAGGATACACGATTGAACGACAAACAGTAAAAACTCTCATCAACCACTTATATGACAATGTGGCTGACAAGGAAAAGCGCGCGGAGGCGCTGTGTCAGATCGTGGACTTCGGCTCGAAGTTCTACAAGGGCACTCCCGAGCAGATTGAAAAGCTCAAAAACACCATCCGCACGTCCGACGCCCACTATATGCAGATTCTCAACGCCATGCTGGACGAGGGAAACCCCCAGTATGTGAAAAAGGTTCTCATGAATCTGGGCTACGAGGCGACCTATCACGGCACCAAAATGATTCGCGCGAACCGCGAAAAGTACGGCTGCAACATCCCCTGGCTCATCCTCTTCGACCCGACCATGGCCTGCAATATGCACTGCGTCGGCTGCTGGTCCGGCACCTATGGCCACAAGTCCAGCCTGACCTATGAGGACATGGACAAGATCGTCACCGAGGGCAAGGCCCTGGGCGCTTATCTCTATATGCTCACCGGCGGCGAGCCGATGGTGCGCAAAAAGGACATCCTCCGCCTCTGCGAAAAGCACAACGACTGCTTCTTTGCCGCCTATACAAACTCCACCCTTATCGACGAGGAGCTGTGCAAAAAGGTCGTGGAGCTTGGAAACCTGACCTTTATGATTTCCATTGAGGGCACCGAGGAGACGAACGATGCCCGCCGCGGTGACGGACACTATGCCGCTGCCGTGAAGGCCATGGATCTCCTCAAGCAGTACGGCATCCTCTACGGCATCTCCGTCTGCTATACCCGCAGCAACATCGACGCCGTCACAAGCGACGAATTTCTGCGCTTTGTTTCCTCCAAGGGGGCACACTTTGGCGTCTATTTCCACTATATGCCCGTCGGCAACAACGCCGTGACGGAGCTGATGCCCACCCCGGAGCAGCGCCGCGCCATGATCGACCGCATCCGCTATATCCGCTCCGACAACTGCGACATCCCCTTCTTCCCGATGGACTTCCAGAACGACGGCGAGTTTGTGGGCGGCTGCATTGCCGGCGGCCGGAACTACTTCCACATAAACTCCAACGGCGACGCGGAGCCGTGCGTGTTCATCCACTTCTCCGACGCCAACATCCACGATAAATCCATCCTGGAGATTCTCCAAAGCCCGCTGTTCATGCAGTATCATGAGGGCCAGCCCTTCAACCGCAACCATCTGCGGCCCTGCCCCATGCTGGAAAACCCGGACGAGCTGCGCGGTATGATAGAACGCACCGGCGCGCACCAGACCAACATGGAATCCCCGGAGGAGGTAGACCACCTCTGCGCCAAGTGCGATGCCTACGCCCAGGCCTGGGCGCCCGTGGCGCAGGAATACTGGGACACCCACGAGCATCTCAAGCGCAAATACGAAAACTACTCCCCGGAAAAGACAGCTCACCCCGACCTCGCCGCCTTCCAAAAGCCCGGCGACAACGAGTAAAAAAACGCCGCCCCCCGCCAGGTCTCCAACCCGAGACCCGCAGGGGGCGGTTCTATATTATGCGCTGGCCGCGTCTCACTGCGCGGCGGCGAACTGGAAGGTGCGGTATTGGATGGCCTCGGCGAGGTGCTGGGGCTGGATGGCTTCGGAATTGTCGAGGTCGGCGATGGTGCGGGCGACGCGGAGGATGCGGTCGTAGCTTCTGGCCGTGAGGCCCAGGGCGTCGAAGGCGGAGCGCATCAGGCCGGAGCCTGCCTCGTCCAGCGTGCAGAACTGCTCCATAGCGGCGGGGGTCATACGGGCGTTTTCCTCAAAGCCCGCCCCGGCGAAGCGGCGGCGCTGTATCGCGCGGGCGGTGTTCACGCGCTCCCGGATGGCGGCGGAGGATTCCCCGTCCGGGCGGGCCTCCAGCTCCTCAAATTCCAGGGCCGGAACCTCCACGGTGATGTCTATCCTGTCCAGCAGCGGGCCGGAGACCTTAGCCTGATACGCCTGAACGGATTTGGCCGAGCAGCGGCACCGCCCGGAGGGATGGCCGTACCACCCGCAGCGGCATGGGTTCATGGCGCAAACGAGCATGAACCGGCTGGGATAGGTCACGGAGCCGGAGGCGCGGGAGACGGTGATCTCCCCCTCCTCCAGCGGCTGACGCAGAAGCTCGATCACGTCCCGGTGAAATTCCGGCAGCTCGTCGAGAAACAGCACCCCGTTGTGGGCAAGGCTCATCTCGCCCGGCTTCAAATCGGCCCCGCCGCCCAGCGCCTGGCGGGAGGCGGTCTGGTTCGGGGCGCGGAAGGGACGGCGGGATATGACCGGCTCCGCCTGGCTCGTCAGCCCCGCCACCGACCATATGGCGGTGGTTCCCAGGGCCTCGGCCCGGCTCATGTCCGGCAGGATACCCGGCAGGCGCTTCGCGAGCATGGATTTTACCGCCCCCGGCGGCCCGACCATCAGCACGTTGTGCCCTCCGGCGGTGGCCACCTCCAGGGCGCGCTTGACGTTTTCCTGGCCCTTGACCTCCGCGAAATCCGGCCCGGGGCCGGCGCTGGGGAGAATGTCCCGCGGCGCGAGCGGCGTTATCTGCGCCCGCCCGCTCAGATGCTCGTGCAGCTGGCGGACGTTCTCCACGGGATAGACCTCAAGCCCCTGGGCAAACGCCGCCTCCGGCGCGTTCATGGCCGGCAGGAACAGCCGCCTGGCCCCCGCCTGCTTCGCGGCCAGCGCCATGGGAAGCGCCCCCGGCACGGGCCGGAGCTGCCCGGTGAGAGAAAGCTCCCCGAAGAACATATCGTCCTCCCCCGGCGGGGGTATCTGCCGGGAGGCGGCCAGTATGCCCAGCAGCACCGGCAGGTCATAGACCGTGCCGGCCTTTTTCGTGTCCGCCGGGGCGAGGTTCACCGTGATGCGGCTGACGGGGAAGTCATAGCCGTTTTGTTTCACGGCGGCCCGCACCCGGTCGCCCGCCTCCTTCACGGCGGCGTCCGGCAGTCCCACAATGTCCAGCCTGGGCAGCCCGTTGGAGATGGAAACCTCCAGCTCCACCTCATAGCCCCCAATGCCCTTTATTCCCAGGGAACGAATGCGCGCATACATAGATATTCCCCCTACAATCTGATTATTGCTTCTCGTCCTCCACCAAGGCGATGTGTAATTCGTCGAGCTGGCTCTGCTCCACGGCGGAGGGAGCGCCCATCATCAAATCCTGGGCGTTTTTGTTCATGGGGAAGGGGATGATCTCCCGGATGGACGGCTCGCCAGCCAGGAGCATAACCATGCGGTCAACGCCGGGGGCGATGCCCGCGTGGGGCGGCGCGCCATAGCAGAAGGCGTTATACATGGCGGGGAACTTGGCCTTCACGTCCTCCTCCGTCAGGCGGACAAGCTCGAAGGCTCTGACCATAATATCCGGGTCGTGATTGCGCACCGCGCCGGAGGAAAGCTCCACACCGTTGCACACAAGGTCGTATTGATAGGCGTAAATATCCAGGGGGTCAACCTCGCCCCGGTGGGCCTTTTCCAGAATCTCCAGCCCGCCGTTCGGCATGGAGAAGGGGTTGTGGCAGAACTCCAGCTCGCCGGATTCCTCCCCAATCTCAAACATGGGGAAGTCCACGATCCAGCAGAACTCGTACCGCTCCTCGTCCATATGGCCGGGAACGGCCGCGCCCAGCATTTTCCGGGCGACGCCCGCAGTCTTCTGTGCCTCGCCCAGGGTTCCCGCGCTGATAAGGGCGAGACCGCCCGGCTCCAGGCCCAGGGCCTTCAGATCCGCCTCCCGGCCCGCGAGGAATTTTGCGACGCCGCCGACCAGCGCGCCGTTTTCGTCCATGCGCACCCAATAGGGCTTTTTTCCCGCCTGAACGGCCACGTCGTCGCAGAGCTTGTCGATCTGCTTGCGGGTCAGGTTGGCGCCGGAGCAGGGGACGAGCTTTACCGCCGCCGCGGCCTGGAACGGCTCAAACTCCGTCTCCTTGGCCAGGGCGGTCATGTCCCGGACGGTCAGGTCGATGCGAAGGTCGGGCTTGTCCGTGCCGTAGGTCTCCATCGCGTCGTGATAGGAGATGCGCCGGAAGGGCGCGGCGGAGGCGATGTCGTATGTGCCGTATTTGGCGAAGAAGGGGGGCAGCACGTCCTCCATCACGGCGAACACGTCCTCCTGCGTGGCGAAGGCCATCTCCATGTCCAGCTGATAAAACTCGCCGGGGGAGCGGTCGCCCCGGGCGTCCTCGTCCCGGAAGCAGGGGGCAATCTGGAAATAGCGGTCGAAGCCGGAGGTCATCAGAAGCTGCTTGAACTGCTGGGGGGCCTGAGGCAGGGCGTAAAACTTGCCGGGATGCTTCCGCGCCGGGACGAGATAGTCCCTGGCCCCCTCCGGGGAGGAGGCGGTCAGAATGGGGGTGGTGATTTCCAGAAATCCATGCTCCGTCATGGCGGCGCGCAGGGCGGCCACCACGTTGCAGCGCAGGATGATATTTTTCTTCACGGCGGGGTTTCGCAGGTCGAGATAGCGGTATTTCAGCCGCAGGCTCTCGTCCGCCTCCCGGCTGCGGTTTATCTCAAAGGGCAGCTCGTTATAGTGGCAGCGGCCCAGCACCTCAATCTTTTCCGGCACGACCTCGACGTCGCCGGTGTCCTGGCGGGGGTTCTTGCTGGCCCGCTCCCGGACGACGCCCTCGATGGAGATGGTGCTCTCCTTGGTGATGGCCCGGAAGGCCTTCACCATGTCCTCTGTCTCGGCGACCGCCTGGGTGGTGCCGTAAAAGTCCCGCAGCACCACAAAGGCGAGGCTTGCGCCCACCTCCCGGAGGTTTTCCATCCAGCCAACCAGCTTCACCCGCTGGCCGACGTGCTCCATCCGCAGCTCGTTGCAGGTATGTGTCCGCATCTGTGTCATATCGTTTTTCCGCTTCCTTTCACCGGCTTTGCCGTGAGATTTGTCGAATCATTTATAATCATGGCGGCCCGTTCCGCCGTGACGGTTATCTGCTCGCCGGAGGCCAGATCCTTCAGGCTGACCGTGCCGGCGGCCTGCTCGTCCTCGCCCACCACTACGGCGTAGGGGATGGAGAGCTTGTCCGCGTAGGCGAATTTGGCCTTCACCTTTTTCTGCTCCATGTATACCTGCGTGCGCACCCCGGCGGCCCGCAGCGCCGCCGCGCAGCGGACGGCATAGTCCATCGTGTTCCCCATGGGGATGACCAGCGCCTCGCACGGGGCGGTGGGGACGTCGTCGCTCAAAAGCCCCTGCTCCTGGAGAATATAGAAAAGCCTTGTGACGCCGATGGAGACGCCCACGCCGGGGAGCTTTTTGTCCGTGTAATACGCCGCGAGGTCGTCATACCGCCCGCCGGAGCATACGGAGCCGACCTCCGGGTAATCGAGCAGCGTGGTCTCGTATACCGTGCCGGTATAGTAGTCGAGGCCGCGTGCAATCGTCAGATCCACGCGCCATTTGTCCTCCGGCACGCCGAGGCCGGGGAGCAGCCCCACCACGGTTTTCAGCGCGTCGATGCCCTCGTCCAGGCTCCCGCACCGGCCATACAGCGCCTCCAGCGCCGCAAGCGGCTCCGGGCTTTCCAGAATGTCCATCAGCTCCGCCGCCGCGGCGTCCGTCAGGCCCGCGTCCGTCAGCAGGGCCGTGACCTTCTCCCGGCCTATCTTGTCGAGCTTGTCGATGGCGTTCATCACCGCCCCGGCCTTGTCCGCGATGCCGAGGTAGTCAAAGAGTCCGTTGAGCACCTTGCGGTTGTTCATGCGGATGCAGAACCGCCCCAGCCCCAGCCGCTGAAAGGTCTCACAGATGATGGCGGGCAGCTCCGCCTCGTTTGCCACGTCGAGGGAGCCGTCCCCGATGATGTCGATGTCTGCCTGATAAAACTCCCGGAAGCGGCCCCGCTGGGCGCGCTCGCCCCGGTATACCTTGCCAATCTGGTACCGGCGGAAGGGGAAGGCCAGCTGGCCGTAGTTTGACGCGAAGGATATTTAGAGGGGTACGGTCAGGTCAAAGCGCAGGGCCAGGTCGCTGTCCCCCTTGGTGAAGCGGTATATCTGCTTTTCCGTCTCGCCGCCGCCCTTGGCCAGCAGCACCTCCGCCGCCTCGATGACGGGCGTGTCGATGCTCGTGAAGCCATAGAGGGCATACGTCTCCCGCAGCACCTGCATGACCGCGTCCATCTGGGCCTGCCGGGGCGGGAGAAGCTCCATAAACCCGGAAAGCGTCCGGGGCTTGATTCGTTCCATCTTTGCATACCTCATGGCGGTGGCGGCGCTCATGGGAGCGCCGCGTTTTCCATTATTTTAAAGCCCTGTGTGGTCAGACTTTTTTGGGATTGACTATATCGCGCCAGGCGAAGTCGCCGCGGCGCAGACCCTGCACCAGCACCTCCGCCGTCGCGACGTTTGCCGCGAAGGGGATGTTGTATACGTCGCACAGGCGGGAAATTTCGTTCACCTGGCTGAACAGCTCCGGGCGCGTGGGGTCAGCGAAGAACATTACGAGGTCAATCTCGTTATAGGCGATGCGCGCGCCGATCTGCTGGACGCCGCCCTGGGCCGCCGTCATATACAGGCTGATGGGCAGGCCGGTGGCCTCCGCGACAAGCTTTCCGGTGGCGCTTGTGGCGATGATGGAGTGCTCCGCCAGGATGCCGCAGTAGGCGATGCAGAACTGCACCATCAGCTCCTTTTTTCCGTCGTGGGCCATGATTGCGATATTCATAGGCGTTCCCCCTGTTCAAATTTGACCGGCTTTCCTGCCGCTTGTCTTTTGCTCCTATTATAATATTTTTAGGACAGCAATGTCAATTCATCTTCGATTTGCTGGGTGTTCTGCTCGACGTCAAAATAATACTCCAGCACCTCCCGCGCGATGGTGGCGAGGTTCGCGCCGTAAGCGCCGTTTTCCACGGCGACGACCACGGCGACCTCCGGGTCGTCATAGGGCGCGTAGCAGATGAAGAAGGCGTCGTTGCCGGAGGTGCTGATCTGGGTGGTGCCGGTCTTCGCGGCCACCTGGGGCGTGAAGTCATAGAACACGGAATAGGCCGTGCCGCCGTATTCGTTGGCCACGCCGTACATTCCCTCCTGGATGAGCGACCACACATAATCATGGGTCTCCACCGTGCCGTAAACGGACGGCTCCCGCTCGTAAATGCTCTCCGAATAGTCATAGCTGCTGACGGACTTGAGGATGGAGCAGTTATATACCGTGCCGGAATTGGCGAGCGCCGCCGTGTAGCGGGCCATCTGGATGGGCGTAATGCCGGTGATGGACTGGCCGATGGCCGCCTGCAGGGTGTCGCCGGCGAACCAGTCCGCCTCTGTCGTCCCGGCGTATACCTGGGCCTTGTAGTCCGGGGACGCCACCGCGCCGCTGGCCTCGTCCAGCTCGATGCCCGTGGTCTCGCCAAGGCCCATCATGGCGGCGTATTCGTCTATCTTGCTGATGCCCAGCACGTCGCCCACGTTGTAGAAAAACACGTTGCAGCTGTAGGTCAGCGCCTTCGTCACGGTCAGCGTCCCGTGGGAGCCGGTGCAGCGGGGGGAATAGCCCTGCTCGGCGTATTTTTCAAAGATGCCGGTGCATTCATATTCCGTCTCCGCGCCGATGGCCCCGGTGTCCAGCGCCGCGAGCGCTACCAGCGGCTTGAAGGTCGAGCCGGGCGCGTAGGTGCCGGAGAGCGCGCGGTTAAACAGCGGGGAGGAGGAGTCCGACACAAGGTCTGAATAGTCCTCCATGAGCGTGCTGAGGCTGTAGGTGGGATAGCTGACGATGCAGAGCGGCTCGCCGGTGTTCACGTCGATGGCCACCACGGCGCCGCCGGTGATGAGATCCTGGAGGTCGTCTGTGTTCCCGAGCTGCTCCGCCGCCTCGTTTTCAATCTCGCGCTCGGCGTTCGTCTCCTCGATATAGGAGGCCAGGGCCGATTCCGCCACGGCCTGCAGCTCGATGTCTATGGTGAGATAGATGTGGTTTCCCGGCTCCGGCTCCTCCGTGTATACCGTGCTGGTGATAACGCCCTCGCTCGTGCGGGTGACGGTGGCCGTGCCGTCCGAGCCGTGCAGCAGCTCCTCAAAGGCCTTTTCCACGCCGGCCTTGCCCACGGTGGCGTTGAGCTTATAGCCCAGCTCCGAATACGTCTCGTATTCCGTCTCGTTCATGAGTCCCGTATAGCCCAGGATGTGCGCGGCATATTCCGTATTGTATTCGCGGATGTAGCTGACCTGCACCTCAAAGCCGGTCACGTCCGCCTCCATCAGCGCTGTGATGGTGTCGATGCTCACATCCTCCGCGTAGACATAGTCGGAGGTGTTGATAACATAGCGTATATTAATGGAATACCGAACCCCGGCGATGATGCGCATTTCTTCGGCGGTATAGTTGCTGTCGATGTCGTAGCGGGTGCGCATTTTCGCCATGACCTCCACGGCGGTGGCGTCGGAGTCGAGACCATTCGCGGCAAGCCACGCCTGCAGGCGGGTGGACTGAAGGCTCGTCATGTTCTCCACGTATTCAAAGGGCGCGGTGGTGGTGATGGGCAGGTCGTCGGTATAGGTGTCCCCGTTTTCCGTCACGATGGTGCACATTTTGAGTATCATGGCGTTGGGGTCGTCCTCCTCAAAGAGAGTGGTGGAGTTTATGAGCAGGTTATTGCAGTTGCGGTTTGACACCAGCAGCCGCCCGTAGCGGTCGAGGATGTTTCCCCTGGCGGCCACCACGGTCTCCGTGGAGACGATGGAGTTGGTGGACGCCTCATAATATTCGGCGCCCTCGACAATCTGGAGCTTATACAGCGTCGTGATATACAGTCCCAGCAGCGCCGCCACGGTGAGCGCCAAAACCGCCAGCCGTCCCGGACTTATCAGTCTTCTCATGGTATCCTTTCTCTGCCCCAGGCAGAAATCACAGGCCGCGCCTCCCCATCGGCAGCCAGGGGGTGAATGATGCGTTTTCTTTTATTTCCCATTGGCCGGGAAGCAATGCTTCGGCAGGGGAAATAGATGGGGATGGCCCACACGAGGCTCCAGCCCACCTGGATAAGGCCGGTACGCCAGACGGCCCAGGTGCTCGTGTCGGACAGAAACAGGAATTTGAACATCTGGCAGAAGGTGATGATGCACAGCGCGCACAGCGTCACCACCATATAGGACACAAAGCCCTTGCGGAGCATATATTTGCCCATCACGCCGGCGAAGAAGCCGAGAACGGGAAACAGCACCGTGAACAGCACTGTCTGCTCCGCGTAGCCCATATCCATGAAATACCCGGCGGCGAGGCCCACAAAGCCGCCCCACGGCCCGCCCTCCAGCAGGCCCACCGCCATGACGACCGCCGGCACCAGCATGGCCCGCCCGCCGACCCGCGGCAGCGGTGACAAAAACAGCGACTGCACGGCGAACAGCGCCGCCATGATCAGGGCGTATACGATGCCCCGCCGGAGCTTTGACAGGTCAATCAGGTCAAGCAGCATCTCGTCTCACTCCTGGATGGTAAAGTCAGTGATGATATACACCTGGCTGAGGTTATCCAAATCGCACGCCGGCTCCACCACGCCGTAGATGGTCTGGCCGTTTGCCTCGGACAGGACGGATTGGATATAGCCGATGATAAGCCCCGTGGGGATATAAGACCCCTTGCCGGAGGTCGTGACGACGTCCCCCTCCACGAGCTGCGCGTTTTCCGCAAGATATGTGAGCTTCAGACAGCCCTCCTGCATGAGGGCGAAATCGCCGATGCACATCCCCACCGAGCCTGCCTCGCCCACGAGCGCGCCCACGTCGATGGAGGGGTCTATGATGGTGCGCACCGTGCACCAGGTGGAGCCGACCTCGATGATCTGGCCCACCAGCGCGCCGTATTCCGTGATGACGCAGTCGCCCACCTCGATCTCATTCGTGGCGTTCGCCGTACCCTTGGAGATGGTGAAGGTGCTCGCCCAGTTGGAGCTTGTCCACTCGGTTATCTTGGCCGGCTCCATGACGAAATCCTCGTGCTTTTCCGCAAAACCCAGAAGCTCCCGGAGCCGCTCGTTCTCCTCCTGATATTCGGCGGCGTTGATGGCCTCCTGCTGGGCCTCGGCCAGCTGTGCGCGGAGGGCTTCGTTTTCCTCTACGAGCTGGTCATATTTGTAGATATAGCCGTAACGCTCCTCGATTCGGCCCACGACGGAGGAGGCCGCCTGCCGGATGGGGTTTGCCACGCTGCCGGACAGGTTCGCGAGAAGCCCCGCCGAGCCGCCCAGCAGGTTCGCGGCCAGCACGACCACCAGCACCACCACAATGACGGCGATGCCAACCCGCAGGCCGTATTTTTTGATATAGTCCTTCACAGCAAAGACACTCCCGCCTGTTCCAGCAGCCGCCCCAGACAGCACAGAGGCAGGCCGATGACATTGAAGTAATCGCCCTCAATCTTCTCGATGAAAAGCCCGGCATAGCCCTGATAGCCATAGGCCCCGGCCTTGTCCATCGGTTCGCCTGTGGCGATATAGGCGGCGATCTCCCGCTCCGTCAGGGTGCGGAAATAGACGGCGGTCTCCTCCGCCTGCGTCATGGCCTTCCCGTCCTTTATCACCGTGACCCCGGTATAGACCCGGTGGGCCTTGCCGGAGAGCATACGGAGCATTCTCGCCGCGTCCGCCTCGTCCCGGGGCTTTCCCAGAAGGACGCCGTCCGCCTCCACAACCGTGTCCGCGCCAATGACGACGCTTTCCGGGTGGCCTGCCGCTATCTCCTCCGCCTTGGCGCGGGAAAGAGCCATGGCCGTTTCCGCGCCCGAGGCCCCGGCGGGTGGCTTTTCCTCTCCCTGCGCGGGGATGATGTCAAAGGATGCGCCGATGTGCTCCAATATCTCCCGCCGGCGGGGGGAGGCCGATGCCAGTATCAGGTTCATAATGCTCCTTTCGCGTAAGCGCCCCGGCCAATGTTGATGGGCTGGTAGCGGTTCCTGTCCCTGTATCGCTCCGCCACGGAGACGCACTCCCGCGCACTCTCCGTGGTGAACAGCAGCCGCACGCCCCACAGGCCCCGGCCACCGTATATGTCCGGCCTGTCCGCGAGGAATATCTTCCTGCCGTCGTATACCACATTGCGGCAGCCAAATTCCTTTTCCACCGGGTAGACGCTGCCGTAGGGGTCGCTCATGCTGGTGGGCGTGGCGCAGGTGCAGCGCCCCGCGCTGGTGCGGATGAGGCACCGCTCCGTTATCATTACCGGTACGCGGCCATAAATAATCATTTCCGTGCGACCATAGGGGGCGAGACCCCATATCTGCCGGGCGGACAGCTCGAAGGAGGCGGTCAGCGACTGAAACCCCGCGTGGGCCAGCCGCGCAAGCGTATGGCTGTTCGTCACGTTCAGGCCGAAATCCCCCCGGAGGGTCATGCCCGCCTGTAAGGCGGCGGGGACAAGCCCGAGGCTTCCGGCCAGCGCCTCCTCCACGCCCGCGGCGCGCAGGGTAGCGAGAAGCTCCCGGAGGGTCGGCTCCTCTCCGTCCGTCACGATGCGCGGCAGCACGGCGACAATCCTGGCCCCCTTGTCGCGAAAATACGCCACGCCCTCCGCGCCCGCGGCCAGAAGCTCCGCCGGGACATAGAGGTAATCCGGCTCCGTGTCCGCCAGCGCCTCGGTCAGCTGCTCGGCCCGCGTCACCTGGATAATAAAATTCGTCCGCTCCGGCGCGGGTGCAGGCTCCGGCTCCGGGGGCATATCGCCCGTCTTCACGGCCTGCGGCTGGCGACGGGCCTCGGTGATCTGGGCGAGAAGGTTTTTCCTCGCGTCGTCCAGCGCCTCGTCGGGGTAATCCAGGTTCGACTCGATGGCGCAGTGCACGTCCGCGCAGCTGTATGGCGTGCCGCCGGAGCGGTACATGACCTCCCGCACCCGGCTCTCGGAAAGGCCCTGGCGGCCCAAATCTATCGGCTCATAGCCCGCGAACACGGCCCGGTGGCCCTGGTCGTCCTCGGCGGCGAACATGGCCTTCTGCCCCTGCCGCATGACGGCGTACAGGCTGACCGGCACGCGGCGCAGCTCGCCGTTCATGTAATCCTTCCGCACATCGGAGAGGAACCGCTCCGCCGTTCTGTCCGGCTTCGCGGGCGGGGCCAGAAGCTCCGGCGTCTCCGGCGGGGTCAGCGGCCCGGCGCTCAGCCCGTATGGAGCCAGCGACTGCGCGAGAAGCTCCTGCTCCTCCTGCGTGGGCAGCACCCGCTCCCGGATGGCTCTGCCATAAAGGCCCGTCACATAGCCGGAATCCTCCGCCCGGCGGCCCCGGCCCCCTATCACGGCCCAGGAG
>JAJBVW010000153.1 GCA_020866945.1 Oscillospiraceae bacterium | reverse complement strand
TTTACTGCTCCCCCCAAACCCCCGGGCGGCCTGCCTCTCCCCGGCCCCCCCCCCCCCCCGGCTGTGCTGACATCATCCGAAGCGTATCACATTATCCAGCGGCACGGACATAATCACCGCCCCGGCAGGGGTTTTCAGGCCGTGCTTTACGTTTACCATTTCCATAATCGTGTTCCGGGTCTGGCCGGAGGCGGCAATGAGGATAATCTCCTTCTCCCCCTGAACGGTGATGCCGTAAAAACGGGCCACGTCCTCCTCCCCGGCGTAGCGGGCGCGGAGGATGGTGCCGCCCCTGGCCCCGGCGGCGCGGGCTGTGTTCATCACGTCGTCCGTGTGGCCGTTGTTGACGATAATTAAAATCAAGCTGTTTTCCGCTGCTGCTTCCATGGCTGTGCCGCTCCCTCCTGTCTCCGCCGCGGGCTGCCCCTGGCGTTCCAGGGCCGTGGCGACAATGTTGTTAATCCCTGAAAGATTGGCCGCGAGGGCAATGCCCTTGGCGTTCACCTCCGGGTAATCCTCGTCCAGATATTTCATGAGCCTGTCCGTGCAGCTCACGGAGCCTAGGCTGAACAGAATATCACGCTCCGTGCCGCCCAGGCCCAGCACGTCCAGCAGCTCCGACGGTGCCGTGCCCTGGCCGATGCTGTGATAGTGCCACGGCACCTGATGGTCTGTATAAACCGCTGCCAAATCCCGGCCCTGCCCCCGTTCTACGACGGTGATGATGAGTTTGACGCCCTCCGGCCTTCCGTTTGCCATGGCTCAGACCTCCCCAAAGAAGATGATGGTGTCCTCCACCTCGCTCGCGGGAATCTGCCGTCTGAGGGCGCTGCGGAAGCGCAGCTTATCCACGAGGCCAAGCACCTGGATGGTGACGAGAGGCATCATGGCCACCAGGGCGACTATGCCGAAAGCGTCCGTCATGATGTCTCCCCCCACTGCCTGACAGACCCCGATGGCCAGCGGCAGCAGGAACGTCGTGGTCATAGGCCCGCTTGCCACGCCGCCGGAGTCAAAGGCAATGCCCGTGAAAATCTGGGGCACAAAAAAGGTCATGACCACGCTGAGGATATAACCGGGAATCAAAAACCATAGGATAGAGATCCCCGTCAGGATGCGCACCATGGAAAGGCCCACGGCGCAGGCGATGCCGATGGACAGGCTTATCTGGATGGAACGGCGGGTGATGGAGCCGTTTGTAATCTCCTCCACCTGGCGGGTCAGAACGCCCACGGCAGGCTCCGCCTTGACGATGAAATAGCCTATCAGCATACCGAGCGGCACGAGCAGCCAGCGGCTTTCGCTGGCTCCCAGTGTCTCCCCCAAAAGCTGACCCACGGGCATAAAGCCCACATTCACCCCGGTGAGAAACAGCACGAGTCCCACATAGGTATACACAAACCCCGCAGCAATACGGGCCAGCTGCCGCCGGTGGAAACGGCGGAAAATCACCTGAAACAGTAGGAACACCGCCAGGATAGGCGCCAGGGCCACGGCCACCTCCCGGCCATATTCCGGCAGGGCCTGGATAAAGGCAGCAGCCACCTGCCTGGTGGTGGTAATCTCCGCGACGGAGACAGAGGTATAGCTGACGCTGTCCGGCTGATAAAATATCCCGAGCAGCAGCACGGACAGAATAGGCCCAATGCTGCACATGGCCACCAGGCCGAAGCTGTCGGTGGTGGAGTTCTTGTCGCTTCGGAGAGAGGCAAGACCCACGCCCATGGCCATGATGAACGGCACCGTGATAGGCCCGGTCGTAACGCCGCCCGCGTCAAAGGCGGCGGGGATGAAGGTGTTCGGCGCAAAATAAGCGAGGACGAACACCAGAAGATAAAAGACTGCCAGGCAGATGGACAGCGGTATCTTCAAAAGCATACGCAGCTCCGCGAAGGCCAGAAACAGCCCCACGCCCACGGCCACCGTGATGGTAAGCACCCGGTTCGGCACAGCGGGCATCTGCTCCGCCAGGACGGTCAAATCCGGCTCCGCCAGGGTTATCAGGATTCCCAGCACAAAGCAGACCAGCAGCGGCACAACGATTCTTTTTGAATGGCTCATCTGACCGCCGATGCCCTCCCCCCTATGTGTCATGGCCATGTCCGAGCCCATGGTGAACAAGCCAATGCCAAACACCACCATGACCGCCCCAAACAAAAACAGACCCAGCGTCCCCGCGTTCAGCGGGGCGATGGTGACGCTTATAACCAGGACGATAGCGGTAATCGGCAGCACCGACGCCACGGATTCCAATACTTTCTCTCTCAACAACTGCTGATTGCGCCCCAAAACAACCTCTTTTCCCGCGCCGCGCCCCAGGGCCGGGACACGGTATAAACATGAATTCTTATTGATGTAAGTATAGCATATAAGAAAAACTTTTTCAACCGTGCTATGGGTCGGAAAACCTAAAAAGGGGGGGACGGAGCACTAGTCGCCCATCAGCGAGGCGAGAAGGGCCGCGCAGCCGGACTGAACATCCTGCCAGGTGGCCTCGAAATCATCCGTATACCAAGGGTCGGCCACATCCCTGGGGTGAGATGTAAAATCCAGCAAAAGGCAGAGCTTTCCCTCTCTGTCGTCCCACAGGCGGCGCATATTGCGCAGATTTTCCTGATCCATGCCAACCAGCAGGTCGAAGGCATCATAATCCTCCCGCCGGATCTGCCGGGCAGTCTTTCCCGCGCAGGAAATTCCATGCTCCGCCAGCTTTCGCCGGGCCGGCGGATACACAGGATTCCCCAGCTCCTCCCGGCTGGTAGCCGCGGATTCAATATAAACCGCCTCCTCCAGCCCCGCCTTTTTTACCATATCCTTCATCACAAACTCCGCCATCGGACTTCTGCATATATTGCCGTGGCAGATGAATAGTATTTTCTTCATCAGTTTTTAGTCCTTCGTATTAGGGCGATAATGATTTTCAACAAATCCTAATTTTTTACTGCAAATAATTCGACTGAATATATTTCTGTAATTCCTCTACGCTTGTATAATAACGGTAGCCGTATTTACTGACCATAGCCTGCGTTTCGGCGGTTTCGTTAAGTAGAAGCGCCAGCGGTGTACTCAGACCGTGCTGTACTCCATGAGGCCAGGCCAAGTCGATAATCGCGGTCACGTTACCGCTGTCATCAAGCAGTTCATGGTTATTTACGCCCTCGTCAAGCCCATGGGCAGCCATCCAGGCAGACATCGCTTCGATTTCCTCCTCCTCGGGGCACGGGGTAGCATATGCCTTTGCAGAAAAATCCTGAATAGCGGCTTCCGCAAGCTGTCCGTTATAAAGGGCTTGCAGCAATTTGTTCGCAGCCTGCGCCAAAAGGATACGCCTTTCCTCCAGAAACTTTTCGTAATTTTCCAGCTTCCAAAGCGCCGGATCCGTTGGAATCCAATGGGTATCCATTGCGCCCGGGCATTTCGCGCGATATTCCGGAATATAATCGTCTGGGCTTCGGTTTGAGATGGCAATGTTCGTTTCCTTGGTCAAAAAAGCATAATTCGCCAAGGAATTTACGATAGATTTGCTCTTTCCGGCTTTATACAGCAGATCCTTGGGGAAAATATGATGTACTTCCAGCGAGGAGTTCTTTCCTAGTAGATTGCTGCTCAATTCCAGATTCGTTCCCCAGTCACGGGAATGATTCGTCCTTGTCAGAAGATAGAGCAGCGGATAGAAACGCGCCCCTGTACTCCAGCCCCAAAAATCCTCGGGCCGAATCGTCAAATCGCCTCTTGATTGCTTCAGCTGCCGGATAAGACCGTCAACTCCTTCTCCACGGTTTATCGTATTTAAATCCTGCGCCAGCATACTTTCTGTAGAGCCGGCATAACGCCCCCACAGGAATGTGTGGACATACCAATACAGAAGCCTGACCCATTCGCCGCTGCCTGAAAGCTTCCAGTTATTATAACGGAGATAGCCAATCATCGTAGCGATTGCAAACACACCGCCGAGAACCCGAGCATGATCCAGGCCCAGGCGCGTGCCGATATGATCCAGGCAAGTGCCAATCATTTCATCCGTTTTGGGTAGAGCTTTTTTCACCTCGTCGGATGGAATCTGACTCAAAGCATTGAAATATGGCTGCCCTGTCAAACAGACCGTAATACAGCGGAGAAGCCAATCCATCGTAAAATCATATCCAGCGGCCCTATATTTTGCAAGGATCTTTTTCATCTCATCGCGGGCCTGCGGCCATTCGCCGCAGATTTTTGCCAGCGCCAAATCACCCTTGCTCAGCTTTGTTCCGCCGCTGTTCACGTTGTTGAAAATTTCAACCACGACATCAATGGTTTTATCCGGGCCGGAAACGGTCTGGATATGAATATCCATACTTTTGATTGCATCAAGCCGGTTCAGTGCAGCCACATGGGAAATCCAAAACGGCACACTCTCCTGACATTCCTGCATCTTGTTCTGCATAAAAACAGACGCGCCCTGCTTCATTAGCTCAGTCACGCTGATCCACGCAGGGTCGTTTTTCATTTTCGCCGCAAGATAAAACTCGAAGGTTTCATCCTCAACATTGAAATATAGCCCTGTAAAAGATTTTGTGTTCCCGTCAATAAACTTGGGCGCTTCTCCGCGAATCACACCATAGAGAGACGTCATTCGCTGCTGTCCATCAAGAATCAAATTGACGTTTCCTGGCGTCAGCGGCCCGTCTCCGCGAGATATATCAGGGTCGGTGGCGGTATTCCAAACGAGCAGCTCACCAATCGGATACCCTCTATATAAAGAGTTCATTAATTTGCGAACCTGATCTCTGTTCCAGACATATCCACGCTGAAAAACCGGCATAGCGTAACTGCCCAAATCAATTTGACTGAGAATCGTGTTAATATCCATACGTCTAATCCCCCCAAATCCTAAACCGTCGTATTATCGCAGGCATAGAAAAGTCTTCCGCCGGAACCAGCTGCCCCATTTCACTTCCATGCGCAAAATCATTGACATTATATTACCATACCGTGTCCCATACCGCAAGGCGTTTTCTGGCCGGTTTGTCTGTTGCGGCGGGAGGGGTGCTTATCATGGATTACACCGGCCGCAGGGGGTGTAGCCCTGGGCCAGGAGGGTCTCCCGGCTTCCGGTATAATCCTGCCGGTTGCCCGGGCTTATCTCCTCCACGGACGGACATTCCGGCAGATGGAATTTCATGGAGCGGGTATTCAGCACATAGTCCGCCGCCTGCCCGTCTATGTCGGTTCCGGCTTCCCAGCTGTCCCCTGTGGCGTAATCTATTTCGACGCCGGGCTGCACGTTATAGGCATAGACGCAAAAGCAAACGCTATCGCCCATATCCTCCACCGACCAGCCCTCCATCAGGACGCCGGAGGCCAAAAGGTTTTCCTCCTCGAAGATGGGTGTGACCCGATAGAGGACATGATTCTCCGTATCCTCCACATACGCCGCCACCAGATTTTCAAAGGGCAGCATTCCCTGGACGTTCATATAGCGGGTGCCGGTGATGAGATTTTTCTCGTTGTCGTTCTCTCCGGCCAGCTGAAAGCCAATCAGATGACAGCGGTTGTAGAGATAACCTCCGTCCACAAAATCATAGGCGGCGGAGCGCCAGCCGGACGGCTTCACCTCGCTGATGTCCTCCCGCTCCTCTGTAGGCATCAGCTCGATGCAGATGTTGGCCCAGGCCACACCGCAGCGCCCCAGCTCGTCCAGGTCGCTGTAGCATTCAAAAGCCTGGGTGGTGTAATCCGCCTCAGTGAAATAGGGCTGGTTGCCGTTGACGGCGATATAAGGCTCTCCGTCATAGTCCGGGAGGGTGTCCAGCGTGACGACGGTCTCCGTCTGTTCGGTATCCGCTGACCCAAACATCCCGAAGTCCGGCAAATCGCAGCCCGCAAGCGTCACAGCCAGCAGCAAAGCCAGCATGGCGGACAGCACCCGCTTCATATTCGATACACCTCCTCTGTGAGCCGTTAACAGCAACCGGCGGCCATGCCGCAAAAGGGCAGCAGCCGCCGGCTGATAATATTGGATTATTTCGCCCCGCTGTCCCGTCGGGCGGCACGCGGCGCCGGGTTATGGACGGCGGGCCTTGGCGGACTTTGACGCGTCAGCTTTGGGTGATTGGGCGTCCTTGGCGGTTTTGGTGGTTTTCGTGGTTTTTGCGGCGGCGGACGCTTTGGCCGTCCGTTTCCGGGGCTTTTTGGCCGGCGCGGCGGGGATTTCCAGTATCACAGACTCCAGTGGCCGCAGGTCAAATTCCAGGCGGTATTCTCTGCCGTCCGCCTCCTTCTTCTTTGCCTTTATGTTCAGGCTGTCGCCGTCAGGATAGGTCGTGAACACGCGCTTGTATGTGCCGGGAACGGGCACGCCCGCCACATAGCCGTCCCGCTGCACCGGGGTATAGTTATGGATGAACACAAGCGCGTTGTTGTAATTCCAGGGATTGCGGCGGATATAGCTGAAAATACTGCGCTCCGCGTCCTTATAATTTATCCACTCAAAGGTGGTATAGTCGCCGGTATCATCATACAAAACGGGGTAACGCTTATAGAGTGCGAGAAGCGCGCGCACGCAGTTCATAACGTCCCGGTGCCACTCCTGGTCAGCCAGCTGCCAGTCAATGCTCTTGCGAACGTCCCATTCGTTCTCCTGCGCGAAGTCCTGGCCCATAAAGAGCAGCTTTTTACCCGGAAAACCAATCTGCATGGTATAGCAGGTTTTCAGCCCGCCCATCTTGTCCATCATGTTCCCGGGGAATTTATTCAGCATGGAGCCTTTGCCGTAGACCACCTCATCATGGGAGAGCGGAAGGATGAATCGCTCGGTGAACGCATACATCAACACATTGGTGACAAGGTCGTGGTGATAGCGCTTATAGATGGGATCCTTGGCCATATAGCGCAGGGTATCGTTCATCCAGCCCATGTTCCATTTCAGGCCGAATCCCAGGCCGCCCTCGCTCACATCCCGGGTGACGCCCTCGATGGCGGAGGAGTCCTCGGCAATCATAAAGGCGCTGGTGCGCTGGCGAAGCTGGCTGTTGAGATGGCGGAAAAACTCCATGCTCTCAAGATTCAGCTCGCCGCCGTAGATATTGGGCCGCCACTGACTGCGGGAAAAATTATTATAGAGCATGGCGGCCACGGCGTCCACCCGCAGCGCGTCGATATGATATTTGTTGACCCAGAACAGGGCGCTGCCGATAAGGAAGTTTGAAACCTCCTTCTTCCCAAGGTCAAAGGCCAGCGTCCCCCACTCCGGGTATTCCGCCCGCAGGGGGTCTGCATATTCATAGAGCTTGCTGCCGTCAAACTCGGCCAGGCCGTGCTCATCCCGCGGAAAATGGGCGGGCACCCAGTCCAGGATGACGCCGATGCCCTCCTGATGCAGATGGTCAACGAAATACTGGAAATCCTCCGGGGAGCCATAGCGGGCGGTGGGGGCGTAATAGCCCGTCACCTGATAGCCCCAGGAGGGGTCGAGCGGGTACTCGCAGATGCCCATCAGCTCCACATGGGTATAGCCCATATACCTGACATATTCCGCCAGGTCGTTCGCAAGCTCACGATAGTTCATGAACTGATCATAGTCGTTCTTCCGGCTGTCCTTTTTCCAGGAGCCGAGATGCACCTCATACACGGCCATGGGATGCTCCAGGAAATTTTCCTTCTCCCGCTGGCGCCGCCAGTCGCTGTCGCCCCACTGGAATTTTTCAATATCGCATACGATGGACGCCGTGCGGGGGCGCAGCTCTGCCCGGAAGGCGTAGGGATCCGCCTTGTCCACCAGGGAGCCGTCCTGCCGTTGGATGCGGTATTTATAGCTGTCGCCCTCGCCCATGCCGGGAATAAAGCACTCCCAAATCCCAGGGGCCGTCTGGGTCATGGTGTCCGACCAGGCTGTCCAGCCGTTGCCGTTGCAGACGACGCTCACGCCCCGCGCCGCCGGCGCCCACACAGCAAAGTGGACGCCTCTGACGCCGTCCTCCTCCGTCAGATGCGCGCCGAATTTTTCATAAATCTCATAGTGGGTGCCGTTGTGGAAATAGTATAGATCCTGCTCTCCCAATCGCTTTTCCATAAAGCCTTACCTCACTTTCGGCTGATTGTATCATCGGGCCTCGCGTACCAGTATAATTGGGCTGTTTTGGCGGGCAGCGCCGCCGTCAAATATCCATCCTCCGCACAAACCGCGTCGCCGCCCATTCTGTGTCCCTCGCCGTCGCAGGTTATGTATAGCGCAAGCGAACAGTCATCGTCCAGGCCCAGCGTCCAGACCGGCAGACGGAGAGACTGCGTCTGCTGGCTGTTGTTGACCAGCACCACAGCGGCGCTGTCCCGGTCAAAGCGGCCATAGGCGATGCAGTGCCACCCGGCATACAGCGGACGGACGGAGCCGGTTCTCAGGCAGGGACAGCAGCCGCGAAAGGCCGTCAGCGCCTGGTGAAACGCGATAAGCTCCCTGTCCTCTTTGCCCCAGGGATAGGTGCGGCGGCTGTCCGGGTCAGTCCAGCCCACCTGGCCCGCCTCATCGGCATAATAGATGGTCGGGGAACCCGGCCACGTCATCTGGATGAGGACGGCGGCGCGGAATACGCCCTTTTCGATGCCCCGGCCGGCCGCCTCCGGCCCCAGCGTCCCGGTGCGGCCTGCGGTGCGGTTCGTCCGGGTCAGAAAGCGCGCATGGTCGTGGTTTGAAAGCTCATTCATGGCGCTGTCCAGAGACGGGCGCTGGAACCGGGCCATATTCTCCGTCATCATGCGGAAAAACGCGTGACCGTCGCCATACAGGCCCTCATGGAAATAATCGCTGTGCTTTTCCATGCCGGTCAGGAACCAGCCCACCGGCTCCATGAAGGCGTCGTAATTCATCAGCGTGTCCCATTCGTCGCCCTGGAGCCACGGCGAAGGGTCGCCGTAATGCTCGGCAAGGACAACGCTGTCAGGGTTCGCGTCCTTCACCGCCGCGCGGAAGCGTTTCCAAAAGGCGTGGTTCACCTCGGACGAATGGCCAAGATCCGCCGCCACGTCCAGCCGCCAGCCGTCGCAGTGGTACGGCGCGGACACCCATTTGCAGCCAATACGCAAAATTTCGTCCGCCAGCGCGGGAGATCCTTCATAGTTGAGCTTCGGCAGGGTATCATATCCCCACCAGCCCTCGTATTCCCCAAAATCCTGCGTCCCGTCGTTAAAGCGGAAGTAGCTCCGATAAGGACTGGAAGGATTCTGATAGGCCCCGGCCTGCGCAGGCGACGCGCTGCGGTATACGCCCTCCTTGTCCATCCATTTGTGGAAGCTGCCGCAGTGGTTGAATACCCCGTCGATGATAACGCGCATCCCGCGGCTGTGTATCCGGCGAACAAGCTCCGCAAAATAAGCGTCGCTCTTTTCGAGATTCACGGCGGACGTGACCCGCGCGATATAGCGCCGGGCCTGACTGTTCCGGGTCTCGCCCTCCGGCAGGGCGTCCTCCGTGTCCTCCTCTATGACGGCGAAATGAGGGTCGATGTGGTCGTAGTCCTGGGTATCGTATTTGTGGTTGGAGGGGGAGACAAACAGGGGGTTGAAATAAATGACCTCCACGCCCAGAGCCTGAAGCATATCCAGCTTCTCCTCCACGCCCTGCAGGTCGCCGCCGTAAAAGCAGCGCACGTCCAGCGTGTCGGGGTATTTGTCCCAGTCTGTCACCCGGACGGAGGGGCCGCCGGTGTAGTAGTATTCGCCGTCCTGCACATCGTTTCGCTCGTCGCCGTTCCGAAAGCGATCCACATAAATCTGATAGCAGACAGCGCCCTTGACCCACGCCGGAACGTGAAAGCCGGGCCGGAAGGAAAACTCGCGGACGCGGTCATGCCGATACTCCTCCAGGGAAACACAGCCCAGCCGGTCATAGGCGGCGCTGTCCGCCCAGCCCGTCACCTCAAAGTGGTAGGAGACGGTATTCTCCCCGCAGGTGATGCGGACTCGGTAATAGTCGAACCGCCCCTCCGCGCGGTATTTTTCCATCGGAAGCGCAGTTCCATCCACCACGGCGGTCACGGCGGCGGCATTGTCCCGCCCTGTGCGCAGGAGCAGCGTTACCTCGTCGCCGGGATCCGGCTCGGCGGGGATGCGGAAATCCTCCGTCTCATCTGAAAAGAGCGCCTCGCGGTTCAGCGCCCGTGCGCATTGGTCTGTCTGCTGCATACACGTTTTTCCTTCTGTAATACTGTTTCTCCGCAAAAAGGCGGTATCATAGCCCCGTCAGGCATGGAAGCGCAGTGTCAGTAATTTGCCTCCATCGTTCTGACCAGGCGGTACAGCATGGTATTGACCGGCACGGGAATGTTGTGCTCCGCCGCAAGGGACAGGATGCACCCGGTCAGGGTCTCGATTTCCGTGGGCCGCTTGGCGCGGATGTCCTGAAGCGTAGACGAGTTGTGGTTATAGGTGTCCGGCACGAGCTTTGCATAAAACTCCTTGCGGTAGCTGTCCGCGTCGGGCCAGTTTGTAGAGTAGCCCGCAGCGGTCATGACCGCAAAGACCTCGTCGATAATGCTGTTCATGATGGCGACGGAGTAGGGGTTTTCAGTCAGCGCGCCGTAGTGTACGCCCACGATGGCGCCCAGCGGGTTCAGCGTGCAGTTATAGAGCATTTTTGCCCACAGGGCCTTGTCCACCGCGTCCGTTATCTCGCAGGGGATGCCTCCGTCCGTGATAGCGCGGGCCAGCGGCTCCAGTGGACGAACGTCGCAATGCGCCAGATTGCCCAGCAGGATAGGGGATGTATAGACCGTCACCTTGCTCACATTGGGTTCCAGCCGCTGAAAGCCGGTGATGATGCGCGCCGAACAGACCTGCTCCGCCGAAAAGAAGCGCCGATAGGGCGCGTCATTGCCCCATCCGTTCTGGAATATCACCAGTCTGCCGTCCGCTTTCAGAAGGCCTCGGTGCTGGTTCAGTTCCTGGCTGACGGCGTCATTCGCCATGGTCTTTGCGCATATCAGAATATAGTCGAAGCTGTTTTCCTGAAAATCGCCGTAATCATCGGACAGTTCAAAATCCTCCGCCGCAAAGTCCAGGTCGCCAAACAGGCCCGTCTTGTGAAGGCCGCCGGATACAATGGCCTCCTTTGTCCGTCCCCGGGCATAGACGGCGACCTGCTGGCCGGATTTTTTCAGAAGCGCGGCCATGGCAATGCCTATGCTCCCCGCGCCGGTGATGAGAATGTGCATAAAATCTCCACCTTCCGCAAAATATGCTGTATTACATTAAAATAATTCATTATGGCAACGCCGCACAGGCCCTTGGACGTTCGGACCCGGCGGCGTTGCTCGATGAAACAGGCTATTGCGTAACCGTGACTGTCACGGGAATTTCCGTCGTGACGACCGCCCGCTCCCCGGTGTCAGGGTCGTAGTACAGCACCACAAATTTCCCGTCATAGCCGCCCGGCTCCAACAGTTCCGCCGCGCCGTCCGCAAGGCTCAGCGCCGACACCTGGTTGCCCGGCGTAATCAGGCCGGATTGCATGACCACCGTGTCCTGAATCACCATCTGCAGCACAACGTCCTGCGTGGATTTGCCGGGATTTCCAAAATATAACGACACCGTTTTCTCTGACAGCGTTACCGTCACCTCTGTGGAATAGGTCAGACTGACCGCGCCGCCGCCCTCGGAGGCTTCCAGCTTTTCATCGCTCTCATCCCCCATGGATTCGGCGTTTTCCTCCGTCTCCTGCACCGCATAATCCGGGGTAAGGACATCTGTCTGCGCATCGTTGTCACGGAAAAACAGCGCCCAGACGGTAACGCCCACAGCCGCCACAGTGATGCCGGCGAGCAGCAGAACAATCGGCGTTCCCTTGCCCAGTCCCTTTTTTGACGGCTTTTGTATATGCTTTCCTGTCGCAGCCATTGAACCCACTCCCCTGTTTCGCGCCGCTTGGGCAGCTCTTATGCTTATGAAGAAATTATACCGTATTTTCCATCTTTACGCAATAGAAATCGCCGCAGAATCCACGCCGCAGAACCCCCTCCGTCTGCAAGGGTGGCAAGCCCCCTTATTCCCGCGTGTCCAGCGCCTCCGTCCGCAAATCCAGGGTGAAAACGCTGCCCTGGCCGGGGACGGAGGCGGCGGTCAGCCGGTGGCCCAGCCGCTCCGCCGCCTGGCGGCTGAGATACAGCCCCAGGCCCGTAGACTTCTTATCCAGGCGGCCATTGTAGCCGGTGAAGCCCTTCTCAAATATCCGGGGTATATCCTCCGGGGCAATGCCGATGCCCGTGTCCGCGATACGCACCACCGGCCCCGCCTCCACAGTGATGGTGACGGCCCCGGCGGGGGTATATTTCACGGCGTTATCCAATAGCTGCTCCAGGATGAACAGCAGCCATTTCTCGTCCGTCAGCGCCTGTGCCTCCACTGGCTCATAGCGCAGACCCAGGCGCTTTGCCACGAACTGAGGCGCGTACTTCCGCACTGCCTGGCGGATGATGTTGTCCAGGTCATAGGAGCGTATCACCAGATCCCGCATACCGCCCTCCAGCCGGGCGTAGCACAGGGCCATCTCCACATACTGGCTGACACGGAAAAGCTCTGAGCGCAGGGCGCGGCTCTCCGGGGTGTCCTCCCCCTGAAGGCGCATTTCCATGACGGCGATAGGGGTCTTTATCTGGTGAACCCAGGCGGCGTAATAATCCTGGTTCTCCCGCTGCTCCGTCGCCCGTGTGGTCATCAGGGCGCCGTACTCTCTTTGCAAGGCGGCGGCCATGGCCCGGAAATCCGCGCCCTCCAATGTGTCCGCCTCCGGCAGGGACGCGGCCAGGGGCAGGCCCTCCCAGGCGGCCAGCCGCTCCCGCCGCCGGACATAAAAC